>WRKA01000167.1 GCA_009778265.1 Methanomassiliicoccaceae archaeon
CCGTTCGCCTGCCATATTCACTTGACCGGCGATATCTATGACCCCGATATATGCGAAGATCGACGAATAGCTGCCGGTCATGCCGACATCGCCGCCTATCAGTATGCTCATGCCGTATGTCTCCAGACGTGCCGTGTTATTCATGCTTAGGCTGCCGGCTATTGCGATACCGTGAGCCAACGGCCCTTCGCCCGAGGACAGCGGAGAGGCAAGGCCCCTGGGGCTGTCCCCCGCACTTATAATAACGTGATCGGCCGACACGACTGCCTGGCCGCCTATCATCAGATCGCCGCTCCCTCTTACCCGGATCACATATTTTCCTGCTGTGTACCATGTGGAGACGCCCGTTATCGTAACATCCTTTTCTATCGCGATAGTGCCTCCCTCGGTAATGTATTCACCGTCGTACGCCTCTATGAACACGGACCCGCTGACGCCGCATATCGTCATAATGCCGCCCCATGACCTGATGTATGAGTCCTCCGCCGTAACGCTTCCGTTTATTATCAGCGTACCTCCGTTATCGGCCCAGATGCCGGTGTATCCGAACTCTGTAAGAACATCGCCGCCTACTTCGATGAGACCGTACGTATCCGCATAGAGTCCGGACGGATCATCCGATATACCGATGTCGCCGTACATTGTTACGTTACCGTCTATCGCAACGACGCCGGAGTTCAACGCGTTGATACGGGAGAGCACGTTAGAGAATGTGACGTCGCCGCCTACTTCGACACTCCCGCCGTCATGCGCTGTGATGACGGTCATCAGACCGACAGATGTCACACTATCCAGGATAACAATGCTTCCGCCCTCGTCCGCCGCCACAGATGCGTTCCATCCTTCGATACTGACGCCGCCTACCTCGGCCACCGCGCCGTATCCGATAGATGCGATCCCCGAATCGCTGTCCGAGATGTAAAGAGTCCCGGATGCGCGGAGGCCGCCGGACACATATATGTTTGCGTCATTGCCGGAACATATATCCCCGTTCACGTTCAGAGTTCCGTCATCGACCTGTAAAGAGACCTCGCTCAGGTTAAGTGCCGGACCGTACTCCTCTCCGTACCCGGATGTCAGTTCGATCGAGCCGCCGTCTGTGATGATAAGTGTTCCGGGACCGAAGAGTTCCATCGCAAAGTCCTCGGCAACGGCCGCCGTATAATCGGCATCCCACAATATCGTGAAATACACGTCGGATTCTAACCATTCCAACAGCATAGGATTGATTATCGTCAATTTGTCGCTGAATGAATTCGTACCGGTGACCATGACCGTTATCTCAACGTCATCCTCGGACCCTTTGACCGCATCCGCGAAAGCGCTCCCGATGATCCTTCCGAGCTGCGCCGCATCCTCGACCCTGCCTATGTCCACGGTAAGGTCCGGGGCCCCGAGTGTGCTTTCGCCGGCATTACCGTTGTCCGGGCCGAACAGCAGAGACACGGACGCGAATATCATTGCCGTCATTATCAGTGCTGCAAGAAGGACCTTGGGATACTTTCCGCTCCGTCCTTTGTTCATTTCATTTATCGTCATATGGTATTCCTCCCAAGCGTGGCGGCACGGCCGCCGTGAGTAATTGCCGTTAAAGTATCGCGTTCTATCTAATTCAATCACAAAGTTTAGATAGTATACTGGGACGACACGAACGGAACGTTATGATACGCTGCGCTTTTTTCAATAATAGACGAATGATCGGATGCGACGCGTATGAAGTCTCCTTCGGACCGTATCGGCCGGAAAAAATAGAAAGAACGGACCCCTGCGGTCCCGTATCTGTTCCTGATCAAAGGATTCCGAGGTCAGTGAGCTTCTCCGGAAGGTAATTGTCGGTGGCGAACTTCAGACCGTACTTGGCCAGCGCCTGCTGCTCGGCCTTCTTCTTCATCGCCAGCATCGCCTCTATCTCGGATACCCAGAACTCGTCCTTGAACCTCGGGTCGCTCAGTTCGCTCCTGAGCGCCGCAACATCCTTGTCGCTGAGCTTGTCCGTCGGCAGACTGTAATTCAGTATGTCCGACGCCGTTATACCGATGAACTGCGATGTGGGCGTTGCCAGATAGTCGGATATATGGGCGGTCTTGATCGCACCGTATGCGACAGACGCAAAAATACGGAATGACCACGGGTCGCCGTCGGTGAACACCGCCACCGGAAGTTTGAGTTCTTCGTTCAGTCTTTTTATGAAACGTCTTGTGCTTCTCGCCGGCTGTCCTTTAAGGTGAACTAACAGCGCATTATGTTTCTCGTCGAAACCGTTCTGCATCAGCCTGTCGAACATACCGCCCGTCTCGATGGCGATGATGAACTTTGCCGTTCCGGGTTTTATCGTTATATTATCTTTTTCGACATTGAACGGTATCCCGTAACCGGACTTGCCGACATCGTCGCGGCAGTTGATCTTCTTCCATACTCCGTTCCTGTTGAGTTCGTTCACGGTTATGTCGCCGAAGACATTGGCGCCGCTCTCTTCCGGTCTCAGTTTAAAGTCCTCCCTCATGAACTTCGAAACGATCTCCAGATCCTCGACCAGCATGTTGCTCTCGTCCTGCGAATTGAATTTGCCGTACCCCCACCCTTCGGAGATGTAGTACATCTCTCTCAGGGTCGAGGAATCGTTATCCTTTATCATCTGGTCGATGAAATCTATTATGTGAACGGTCCTGAGCATCATCGCCGCGCCCTTCACCGTTTTGCAGTTACGGTTCGTCTTCATATCGCCGTACTTCCAGACGTTATGCTTGGGATCGAACTCTATGTTCTTCTTTGATCTCAGCGGAATGTCCATCGCGGGGATCTCGCCGCCGTCCAATTGATTGTAAACGGACTCGACGATCTTCTTCAGCTTTTCCATCGTCATGTTCTGAGGTTCATTCGTCATCTTCCGCACCTCCCTCGTCCTCGTCCTCTTCCTCTTCCGTGTCCGGCTCCTCTTCCTCTTCCTCTTCCGCCTCTTCGGCGATGTCCATTTCCGTTTCCGTCACTTCCATCCCCTTTATTCCCCAGTCCCCGGGTAACGGGTCGGCGCCCATGACGAAAGCGGTGCTCACTCCGGAAAGATAGATATCCCCTTCGGAGAAAACGTCCGCCATGTCGCCTACAAGATCGAAAGATACCTGGACGGACGAAGACGGAGGCATGTTCAGCACTTCCCAGTTCGCTTTTCCCTCGTCGTTCATGTCGATGAAGTATTTTCCGAGAAGGGTCTCGTTGACCGCCTCCTTCGGAAGATGCGCGTGCAGCCTGAACGAACGCTCCGCTTTTGTATAATTGTAAACGTTGTACGAAACCTTCTTAACTTTGTTCTTCGGGTCGTACGAACTCTTCGGCTCCACCCAGACGACGTTCATTATCTTCGTGATCGTCCTGTCCAGATCGGGGACCGGTTTGTTAAGCATCTTTGCGGATTTCTGCGCCATCTCGGGAAGGATCTGCTGAACGATCTCGAACTTCGCGTGCGTTTTCGCTTTTCTTTCCTTTTTGTTCAGATGGCTCTTCAGATTCCTGGCGCATAACCTTAACGCAAGATTTATCTCGTTCTGGATCTCATCGAAGTCCGCCACCGCCTCTTTGCCCTCCGATGTGAACGGTACTTTCGTGGATGCCACATGGACCATGATTATCGCCGGTCCGTAGGGTATCCCCTTTCCCCCTCTCTGCTCCAGCCCGTACCTTCTCCAGTCCATGGCCGCTATCGCTTTCGTTATGGCGCACGCCCCGGGCTGATACAGCAGCGGGACGCGGTTCGCGATCCTTAATATCGATACCTCGCTGTCCGCCGGTATCTCGCCTCCGTAAACGATCCCCGCTTCCACTATGAACGGGTTGCCGTTAACTGCCTTCGGGGCTCTTGTCACCGGCTGAGCGTAATAATCGGGACGCAGTCCTTCCAGGACGTGCATCAATCCTTTTTTGATCAATGTGTCGCCTATCGGCGACAGACAATCCGTCTGAGGGGCCATTATCTTCACCGAATCGATCGCTTTGACAATGGCGACGCAGTCCTCTCTCGTTACGGCCGATACCTTCTTATCTTTCACGCCCGACAGCTGAAGGATCTCTTCCGCGATCCTGTCGGTTATCCTAGAAAAATCGTTCTTCAGAAGGGCCTTGAGCGTTTTCTGCTGGGTGGCCTGCACCATCTTCTGAAGGTCCCCGACCTCCAATCCCTGCGGATGCGGTTTGATCTCCTTCGATTTTACGGGAAGTATCTCCGTCGCTCTTTCGAACACATATCTTTTCCCTTCCGGATCGTCGAACGTTATCTTGGAATGCGGATTCACTATCGCAGTGTTCTTGAGGTACTCGAATGTGGATTTGCTTCCGGTTATGTATCTGCCCTTGGTACAGTAATCGATACGCGTTCCGTGAGCTTTGCCTTCCCATTTGAAAGGCTGGTCGTTCGTCACGATCGGACGGTTGATCTTTGTGTCGATGAACAGGTCCATCTCCCACGCCACGGCGTCGTCGCCCTGGATCTTGGACCTTATGTGCGCCGGTTTACCCGTGGTGATATTAGCGTTCATCACCGTCGCCGATATGCCGATACCCTGCTGCCCTCTCGATTGTCTGAGCGCGTGGAACCTCGACCCGAACAGCAGACGTCCGAAGACGTTAGGCATCATCTTGTGCACGATACCCGGTCCGTTGTCTTCTATCGAGATATTATAATCCGTGTCGTTGACCTTCTCCACCTTTACGTATATCTCCGGAAGGATGTCCGCTTCCTCGCATGCGTCGAGGGAGTTGTCCACAGCTTCTTTTATTCCCATCAGTAAAGACTTAGAAAGGGAGTCGAACCCCAATATCTGCTTGTTCTTCTCGAAGAACTCAGTAACTGATATCTCCTGCTGTTTCTTCGCCAGTTCGTGGGCGATCGCGCCTTTTCCGCCTTCGTCCATCTCTTTTTTAATGTCTTTGTCCGAGTGCATCCAGTTAAGTTAATGGCGTCACATTTAATAAAAACTTTTCGCCGAAAATGGTCAAAAAGAAGTGAGACCGCGAAGACAGAACGCCGTCTGGCCGCCGGGATCAGCGGCCCTCTTTCCGATCGTCGGCCGTATCGTCTTCGAACGCCTCGCCGCAGTACGGACACACTCCCGCATCCTCCGGTACTTCGCGGCCGCATTCCGAACATTCGAAATAATTGACCTTCTTAACTCTCATCTCTTCCGGAACGTCGATGTACTCGCCGCACTTCCTGCATGATATCTCTCCGGGAAGGACGATCGTGCCGCACCTTTTGCATCTGCCGTATCCCTGCGGGTAAAGGCGGCCTTCGGCTTCCAGTCTTGCCCTTGTCCTTTCCAGGCTGCGTCTCATCCACCAGACGAGTACCGAAAGGATGAGATACGGGAACACCAGGATCATGAACACGGAATATAGAAATCTCGCCACGGATGTGTCCTCGGGTATCGTGAACCACGGAAGAACATACATCTCCGCCGCGAAAACAAAGAAGATCAGCACCCCGTAGATCAGAAGAAGTTCCAGCTTCCTTATACCGAACAGCCTCAGTATAAAGAATGAAAGGATCGCTATGCATAGGCCGCCGAGCATGTCCACGAAGCCTACCGCGACCAGCAGGAATGATATCAGCAGCGCCGCCGCCATGCCTGCGGGTATCGCCGCTTTTGTTTCTTTGAACTGTTGGAATCCTGTCTTCTGATATCCGTCCATCGTTAGCGCTGAATGATATCAAGATATAAAAAAGGGTCTAATCAAGGGTAAAGAGTTAATATACTCCTTCTTATGGTGGTCTTAATTGCGATGTGCTCGGAGAAAGGAGGTGCGGCCGGTTGGCTACCATAGAGGATCAGATAAAGGAGTTGGAGACGGAGATAGCCAACACCAAATACAATAAGGCGACGGAGGGTCACATCGGTAAGATCAAAGCGAAGATCGCCCGCTTAATGAACGAACAGGAGAAAAGACGGTCCGCTAAAACATCCGGAAAAGGATATAACGTTAAAAAATCGGGTAACGCGACCGTTGCGCTGGTAGGATTTCCGAGCGTCGGAAAATCCACGCTTCTTAATCAGCTCACGGGTGCGAAGTCGGCGGTCGGAGCATATCATTTCACAACGCTGGACGTAGTTCCCGGCGTTCTGGAATACAACCACGCGAAGATACAGATCCTGGATATGCCCGGGTTGATCAAAGGGGCGTCCAAAGGAAAGGGAAGAGGACGCGAGGTCATAGCGGCGGCGAGGTCCGCCGATGTGATCCTGTTCGTGGCGGATATCTTTTATCCGGATCTTTCGATATTGAGCAACGAACTCTGGGATGCCGCCATAAGAATAAACCAAAGAGCGCCGGACGTTGTCATCACCTCATCGGACCACGGCGGCATATCGATAAAACCGACAATAAAACTGACCAAGATCACAGAAGAACTGGCTGCCGATATGGTATCCGCGTACGGTCACGTGAATGCTACCGTCGTTATACGCGAGGATATAGACGTCGAGCAGCTGTTGGACGTTCTCGCCGGCAACCGCGTTTACATCGACGCTATCATCGCCGTGAACAAAGTGGATCTCGCCGATGATGAGAAATTGGAAAAGGTCTACCGCAAACTCCCGGACCTGAGAAAGGTCCCCGTGTCGGCCGTGACCGGTTTCGGGATCGAAGATCTGAAAGAAGCGTTGTTCGATACGATCAAACTGATACGGATATATCTGAAACCGCAGGGGCAGGAAGCGGACATGGACGTTCCGCTCATAGTGAAACACGACAGTACGATAGGCGACGTCTGCGAACAGATCCACAGAACGTTCCGTCCGAATTTCAGATACGCGATGGTTTGGGGGGACAGCGCAAAATTTCCGGGTCAGACCGTTGGCATAGATCATGTGGTCAAAGACGGTGACGTCGTTACGATAATCGTGCGCAGATAATGCTTTCGGCAAAGATCGTGCACACGCCGCCGGTATTGTTGTTGTTGATCGTTATGCGGTGAAAGAACCGAACATTCACCGCAAAAATGCGGTAATTATTTTACACATTCACCGCAAAAATGCGGTAATTATTTTATACATTCACCGCATGACCATCTTTGCATGCCCAAATATATTCATCAGTATGAGAACTGGACGGATCTCAGATGGGATCATGCCGCGGTGACCGCATCTTTAGGAGAGGCCCGTCTTTTACAAGGTAAGGTGATAGGGCAGATACGATCGCTCGGCTTTTCGTCCAAAGAGGAAAAGAATCTTGAGATGTTAACGTCGGACGTACTGAATTCGTTCATGGTGGAAGGAGAAAAATTGAACGGCGAAGAGGTACGGTCTTCCGTCGCGAGACATCTCGGAATGAATACCGCCGGATTGATATCAGCATCCCGTTATACGGACGGCATCGTCGGAATGATGCTCGACGCCACACAAAAATATCGGGATCCGTTAACGGAAGAACGTTTGTTCGAATGGCACGCATCTCTTTTTCCGACCGGATACAGCGGAATGAACAAGATAACCGTCGCACAGTACCGTACCGAAGAGATGAAAGTGGTCTCTGGCGCGATAGGTAAAGAAAGAATTCATTATGAGGCCGTTCCGGCTAAAGATGTAAGAACGGAAATGGACAGATTCCTTTCATGGTTCAATAGCGATAAAGTGATCGTCGATCCCGTGTTAAGATCGGCGATCGCGCACCTGTGGTTCGTCGTGATACATCCTTTCGACGACGGCAACGGACGTATAGCGAGAGCGATATCCGATATGTTTTTGGCAAGAAGCGAGAACTCTGCGGAACGCTTCTACAGTCTTTCGAAACAGATACTTGCCGAGCGCAATGAATATTATGATGTGCTGAAAAGAGCGCAGCGCGGAAGCGGCGACATAACCGAATGGATGCTGTGGTTCCTGAATTCGTTCAAAAGGGCGCTGCAGGAAACGGAAGATGGTATGAAGAACATTCTCCTGAAAGCTGCATTCTGGGAAAGACATAAGGATGTTGATTTCAACGAACGCCAGCGTCTGATGATCAACATGGTGTTCGACGGCTCCGCGGAAAGAATTACCTCAACGAAATGGGCGAAGATAACGAAATGTTCTTCCGATACTGCGTTACGCGACATCAGCGACCTGATAGGAAAGAAGATCCTTGTTAAAGGAGAGGCCGAAGGGAGAAGCGCCGACTATAAGTTCGTACGGTGAGAATGCTTCTGACAAGATGCTATAAACGAGGATATCAGCGATATATATCCTCGAGATCGAAAAGAAGTATGCCGTTCTTTTCCGCATGCTCTGTCAGCCGGTCTTCGAATCCGGACCTGGAAAAGAGCGCGAGTTTCTTTTCGCCGAGACCTTTGACAAGTTCCGCTTTCATTTCCAGCCCGTTCAATACGTCGGATCCGACCTTGCTAACGGAGTATTTACATTCCGCGAGTATGCAGTAATTTCCCTTTTTGTCAAAGACCTCCGCGACGATGTCTATCTCTTCCGCCGTCTTCGTTTTTACGTCGGATCTCCTCCATGTGCCCACCGAGACGCAGGGAAATCTCTTTGATAGGAATTCGGCACAGACCTCTTCGAACACATCCCCCATGTGTGTTCTGAACATCTCGGATATCATGCCGCATGCTTCCTCCGTTCTGCCCGATGATATGAGAGGGACACACTTTTCTATCACTCCGCTGTGGAATCTCAGAAAATTGTCCTTCAGGACGTATGTGGGTTTTTTATTGGAGTTAGCGAGCAGTATCTCTTTTTTCGCTATTCCCAAAAAGATCATGTTGTTCAGACATTTAGAGCACAACGGGCCGTCGATGCCGGCTTTGTCCGCTATCGTTGATATCCTGTTGGCGCCGGCGCTCATCGCCGATATTATCGAACCGTATGTTCTTGCGGGCATAAGTTCCATGAGAACTATGTTCTTCGCCTCTTCGCTCATTTCCGTGCCCGTCACGAAATTCTTCATTATCCCTTCCGCGAACGAACCGCCTGAGAACATTGAATGATACAGCGGAATGCCGCCCACCGCCCCGTATATCTTAAGATTATCGTCCGCCGACAGATCTTTATGAAAGTCTGTGCATCTCACGTAAGACATCGGCCTCAGTTCCATACGATTCAGAAATCGACCGAAAAGAGGGGCGTCGCCATCATCCAGTTCTTCGACCATCGTATGCATGGACGAGCCGCACAATATCAGGAATATGTCGGAATCCTTCAGTTCGTGATCGATATATGTCTGCAGCAGGGACGACACGTACGGAGCCGTCTTTATCAGATACGGATATTCGTCGATGACCACCACGATCTTTTCTTTACCGCATACGTCCTTCATGTCGGTGAACGCTTCGATGAAATTGCCGTAGGGCCTGGGAAGTTTTCCCGTAAGAGAAAAAATGCAGTTCCTGAATAATTCCAGATTGATCGCTTCGCTGTATCGGCCCGAAACGAAGAAAAGGCTTTTTTTGTCTGTACAGAACTGTCTGAGCATCGCGCTCTTTCCGACGCGGCGCCTTCCGTACAGCGCGAACGTTCTGAACCCGCCTTTGGCGTAAATGTCGTTCAGCACCTTAAGTTCCCTCTCTCTTCCTATGAAGACCATGTTCTGTCATCATAAAGCGCATATTTATATATTACTAACATTGTAAAAAAAGACAATGTAAAATTTTACAATGTGCAGAGTGACCGAATGTGTGAGAAATAACGGGTGAGGTCTGACTGGGTGCCAACATTCGGATATATACCGTTGAGCGCGGAATCTTGTGAAGACAATGGCAACGAGATCCTTCGACGAGATGATGGTCATCGATACGCCGGAAGCGGCGAGAAATCTTGAGGCCGCATACTATGAAGCGGAGGCCGTGGGGGCCGCTGAGATCCGATGACCCGAGTATGGACGAAATGCTCGAGAGCGAAAGGCAATTCCTGAAGAATGATCCGACGCGGCTGAATGAATTGATAGAGGTTGCCAGAGAGCGGCTGGCGGAGAGGGGGAGATGACGTCTCCGATCTGACTGAAGAATGAAGTTCCGCTATGGATCGCGCGGTTTCCGGCACATAAGGAAGAATTGTGAGAAGGACCTCGATCGAATGGCCGCTTTCATATGAACGGCCTCGCTCGGTGCGGTCTCCGTGAAGTAATAGATTTATTACTGTTGTTGCATTTCAGCGAACCATGGTCCAATGTCCGCGCGGCACGAGGGATTTCCTTCCCGACGAGATGGAAAGAAGACGATATTATGAGAACGTTCTGAGGAACACCGCGAGAACATTCGGATTCAGAGAGATAGCGACGCCGATATTCGAAGAGACCGAACTCTTTGTAATGAGATCGGGACCGAACATTCTCAACGAGATATATTCGTTCAAAGATAAAGGCGACCGGGATATCGCGTTAAGACCGGAACTTACCGCTCCCGTGATGAGGATGTTCGTCAACAGCATGAGCAACGAACCGCGTCCTCTGAAACTGTTCTATTTCGGTCAGTGCTTCCGATATGAAAGACCGCAGTCCGGAAGATACCGCGAATTCTTCCAGTTCGGCGCGGAACTGATCGGGAACGCGAATCCGGAGACCGACGCGGAAGCGATAGCGCTGGCGGCGTCCATGATCAAGGCGATAGGTCTGAAAGAATACAAGATAAGGATAGGGCACATCGGCATCATCAAGGATATGCTCACCGACGCCGGCGTACCTTCGGAAAGGCTGCCGGATGTGCTTCAGAAATTAGACAAGAGATTGTATGATGAGGCAAGGGAGATCCTTGAGACGATGGATATCTCCGGCGACACCGCTGACGGGATATTCAGAATAACTGGAACGGTCGGGGGGAAAGAAGTTCTGGACCTCGTCCCGGAAGAGACCGCTTCATATCTCAGAGAATTGACGGACCTGCTGTCGGACATGGGCGTCGCCGACGTTGAGATCGATCTGGGGGTCGTCAGAGGTCTGGATTATTACACGGGAATGGTGTTCGAAGCGGAAGCGCCGTCGCTCGGCGCCGAGAAACAGATATGCGGAGGCGGTTCTTATTCCCTTTCGGAACTGTTCGGCGGGGAAAAAGTATTTTCCACGGGCTTTGCGATAGGTTTCGACAGAGTGCTGCTCGCGATAGAGAAAGAAGGTCAGAAGTACGAGAACAAAGGTGTTCTGGCATATGTCGTTCCCGTGTCCGATCACGAAAGGAAGGATGCTGCTAGGATCGTTTCAATGCTACGCGGTAACGGGGTATCGGCGGACATAGATATCATGAGAAGAAAGATGGCGAAGGCGATGAAGCATGCGTCCGCAGCGGGTGCGAGATATGCGGTCATCGTAGGAAAGAACGAACTGGCGGAAGGTTCCGTTACCGTCAGGGACATGAACACCGGCGACCAGAAGACGGTGAAGATCGAAGACCTCGTCATGATGTTCTTATTCTGATCGTTCAGCCTATCTTTACCGTTCCCTTTTCGATGTGTTCGTCCATCCTCTCGTTGAGAAGTTCATCGGCCAGCGTTATCATCGGATCGTAACGCCTGACGTGAGTGAATTTAACGGAACGGAATGCTGAGGTCATCGCTTTCACGTCGTCGTACATTTTCTTAAGATTCTCGGCTTTCACCTTGTACTCGCCGTTCATCTGTTTTATCACAAGCTCCGAATCCATTACGAACTCCACGTCCTTTTCTTCGGAATCCATGGCGTAACCGACGCCGTATATCAGGCCCCGGTACTCGGCGACGTTGTTTGTATTTATACCGATGAATTCGGAATGCCGATACGTGATCTTTCCGTTCTTACAGACAACGACGGCGAACGCCGACGGTCCGGGATTTCCGCGCGCCCCGCCGTCGGAATATATCTTCAGAGACATTATATCAAAGCCCTCAGCAAACGAATTCCTTTATCGTACGATTGTTCTCGTCAACGGTGACGACCTTCGCTTTTATCTGTTCGCCGGTGAGTTCGTATCCCATGATTATTATCTTATCGCCAACGTTACACAAATGAGCGGCCGCTCCGTTCAGCGCGACGATGCCGGAATTCCTTTCGCCTTCCATCACATACGTTTCGAACCGGGAACCGTTCGTGACGTTGGCTATGTATGCCTTCTCGCCCGCCCAAATGCCCGCTTTCTCCAAAAGTTCTATGTCGACGGTGATGCTCCCTTCATAGTCCAGCCTGGTCTGTGTCACGGTCGCTCTGTGTATCTTCCCGCGGAGCATCCATCGCATACGATTGTGATTATCGTTCTGTTTAAGAATCTTTTGCAGAATATCATATCTGCGTTATGATCCTCGATAATTTAATAGTAGCACATATCTTAAACTTAATAATAATTAGTAACACGAATTAATAAAAAACGCATAACCTTAAGTATCCAAATGATATACTCGGAGAAGACAAGGATACATGGGGAGTGAAAGAATGATAAGAATGAAGATCGTCGCGGCGGCCGTTGCGGCGTTATGTGTGTGCGGTGCGGCGGCCGCGATATTTTGGCCGGATGACGACGACGGATGGTACGCGTGGGGTCCGACCGTCGGAGATATCGATTATTCGAAGATATCCGCCACACCGAGGATCATAGATGCGATAGAACAGATGTACGGACTCGTTCACGGAGACATCCCGGACCCGGTCATCGG
>WRKA01000168.1 GCA_009778265.1 Methanomassiliicoccaceae archaeon
CAGTAAATTTGCGCTTCTTTGCACTCTCGAGTGCCTTCTGCACAGCCGTTACGGTCGATTTTTCTGCCAATACAATTCCTCCTCGTAGTACATGCGAGCCGTTAAGCTCTCCTACAAGCAGTGCCCTTTAAGATAGTACTTGTATTTAAATTAGAAGGTTTTAAGAGATCCTGACCCGAGGTCTCGGAAAAGAGATCGACATTGAATGTGATATTCGGGCTCGGCCGGGGAGTTCATGAACGTTCCTTGTCATACCTGCCGCGGCGCTCACAGGAAATTGAACCGATATATATACGAATCCTTCATATCGGTGCATTCGTTTAACGGAAGCATGAAATTGTTCACGGCCGGACCGGTCGAGATGTTCGGCAGCACAAAAGAGATAGCGGGGTCGCAGCTGCCGTATTTCAGAACACCGGAATTTTCCGAGATCATGCTCAGATCGGAAGGTCTTGTGAAGAAACTGTCCGGAGCTCCGAAGGGTTCGAGGGCAGTGTTCCTTACGGCGTCGGGCACGGGGGCGATGGAAGCATCCGTGATCAATCTGTTCGGTACACAGGACAGATTATTGGTGGTGGCGGGAGGGAGCTTCGGAGAAAGGTTCGCGGAGATATGCGATCGGCACAGGATCGAACATGAAACGATAAGGCTCGAATTCGGAGAGATATTGTCCGGAGATCATTTGGTTCCGTATGACGGAAAAGGATTCACCGGAATGCTGATCAACATACACGAGACATCGACGGGGCAGCTTTATGATATCGGCATCGTTTCGGATTTCTGCAGAAAGAACGGCATGATCCTTGTGGTGGACGCAATAAGCTCTTTCCTGGCGGACGATATGGATATGATGAAAAGTTCGGTAGACGCGATGATATTCAGCTCACAGAAAGTGCTCGCCCTGTCGCCCGGTCTGTCGGGCATCGTTATCAGTGAAAGGGCATGCGAGCGCATTGAAAAAGCGATACCAAGTTCTGTCTATTTCGATATGAGAAGATATCTCAAGGACATGGAAAGAGGACAGCCTCCGTTCACGCCCGCCGTCGGCACGATACTGGAGATGGATGACATGCTGCAAAGGATCGGCAGGATCGGCGTACGCGCACAAGTGGAACGTATGAAAAGAACGGCGGAGCATTTCCGGGAACGGATACCGGAACTGGATATAGAACTGCCCGGTTATCCGTTGTCCAATGCGCTCACACCTTTGTTATTCAAACACGGCAATGCGCTCGGGGTGTACGAGAGACTGAGGGCGGAACACGGGATAACGCTCACACCGAGCGGAGGTCCGTTGAGGGACCGTATGCTCAGGGTGGGCCACATGGGCAATATAACGGAGGACGATCAGAACGATCTCATCATCAGACTCGGGAAGGTGCTGGAATGAAAGCGATCCTTATGGCGGCCGGCGTAGGCAGCAGGATAAGCAGGGCGGTCGATAAGCCCAAAAGCGCGCTGGAGATCGGCAACACGACGATAATAGCGCACACCGCGGACATGCTTAACAGGAACGGCATAGATGTGAACGTCGTGATCGGTTTCATGGAGGATTATGTGTGCAAGGTCCTTTCCGGGAAGAAAGTGCGATTCTTCCGCAACCCCTTTTACAGAGCAACGAACAGCATCGCGTCGCTGTGGTTCGCCCGTGAGCTCATCGACGGGAAGGAGGATATAATACTGGCGAACGCGGACGTTTTCTGGGAGCAGCCGATACTCGATACGGTAATGTCGGAGGAGAGGGACGCTATGATGCTGGGCGACGTGTCGAGAGCGGAGACCGGAGACTATTTCTTCAGAACGTCCGACGACAAGATAACAGCCTACGGAAAGGAGCTGAAAAGAGAGGAAAGGAACACGGAATACGTCGGCATCTCCAAGATCAGCAAGGGATTCTCACTCACATTCAAAGAACGGCTTGAAGCTCTCATAAAAAAAGAGAGATACGGATTGTGGTGGGAAGACGTTCTTTATGAACACCTGAACGAAACGCCGATCTATGTTCGCGATGTGAACGGAAAGTTCTGGGCCGAGGTGGACTATATAGAGGACTACGAACGGATAAAGGATTACATCCGTGAAAAAAGACCCGATCTGATGATATAGTCATGAAAAGAAGAAAGATGACAGCATTTCTTTATTAGAACGAAATGAGTTTCAGCCGGATGATGAACAGGGAGAAGGTGAGGACGTTCTGGTCCGAGCGCGCCAGGACCGCGACGTGTCCCGAGAGCCAAGTGATCCTGGAGAACGATCCGCAGCTTGCCGAATTGCGTGCCAGGACAGAATTGGAGTTACTTGATGCGGAACTTCCGCTGAACAGGAGCGACATCGTGGCGGACATCGGCGCCGGTAACGGAAGGTTCACGCTATTCTTTGCGCCCAGGGTGCGGAAGGTCACTGCGGTGGAGTACATCAAAGATTTTGCCGCGATGATCAAAGAGAAGATAAGGATACAGCGGTTAAAGAACGTCGAAGTTCTGGATCAGCCGGCCGAGGACTTTTGCCGCGAGAACTATGCGGACATTGTTTACATCTCAGGAATGCTGCATTATCTCGATAAAGAACAATACAGCAAAGTGACGGCCAACGTCGCGAGGACGCTTAAACCCGGAGGCACATTCTTTTTGTGCGAAGCGATCAGCGTCCTGGAGGACGAATTCTTCATCGACAAGTTCTCGGAAGAACTGAACGCTCAGTATTCATCGCTATACAGGACGGCGAAGCAGCACATAGACGCTTTTCACGAACACGGAATGCGCCTTGAAAAATATTCTCCGGCATTCAAGGACGGCAGCGTCCTTAACAAACGCAAGGAAACACGTTTCTTTTATTTTGTTTTCAGAAAACCTGAAAAAGATTGATCTGTGCCGTCATGACGACGGCACGGAAAAGGTTCAGACGAGTACCGTGTCGTAAACGCCCGCTTTCACATCGGTCTGGAAGACCTTCGGGTCCTTGCCGTCTATCGTCACACCGACGCAGACGCAGTTACCGGCAACCTCGAGCACCCTTGCTTTTACAGTGGCACCCAAGAGATCGAACTTCTTCATATCGGCGATCTTCTTCGCCTGATCGACGGTCAGATTACCGACCTTCGTCGTCCTTGCGTTGCTGGAACCGCTCTCCAACCCGAGCTCGCCTTTTATAAGGGCGGACATCGGCGGCGTTCCCACTTTTATCTCGAACGTTTTGTTCTCGTTTATCAGGATCTTCACCGGCACTTTCATCCCGGCGAACGCCTTTGTCTTCTCGTTTATCGCTGCTATCACTTCGTTTATCTTCACGCCTTTCGGACCCAGCGCGGGACCGAGAGGCGGACCCGCGGACGCTTTGCCGCCGTCGACCAATGCCTCGACCGTATCTACCAAATTACTCACTTCTCCTTTTCAATGATCCTGACGCTGTCTCCCTTAACTGTTACGGGTATCGGTACCATCGCCTCTATAAGTTCGACAGTTATCTCTTCCTTGTTGCCGTCTATGTGCTGCACTCTCGCTTTCTCGCCCTTGAACGGACCGTTTATAAGTTCCACAAGATCTCCTTCCACGATACCGACCACGGTCGACAGCGGTGTCAGATAGTGGTCTATCTCCGCCAGCGACGTCTCGCCGTCCACGAAAGATCTTGCCTTTCTGATATCCCTCGTCTTTTCTCTCAGACGCTCGGTGTTCATGCCCTCCACGAAAACGTAACCGCGGAGGTTCTGCGGACTTAAGATGGCAAATATATCCTTCTCGCCTATGTTGGCCTTCGACAGAAGACTGTCGACGACGCTCTTCTCCTGATCTATCTGTGTCTTGAGGATCATCACCGACTGTTTCGCGGAAGCGCGGAACGTCTCCTCGATGACATTGTTACCGTCATCGGCGGTGACCGTCACAACCACTTCGTCACCGTACCTGGCACCCTTGGGCGCTATCACTTCCAGTTTAAATTCCTTAGGATTCTTTCCGGGAGCGTCCACATCCACATCCCTTTTGCTGCGGTAGTTGCTCCAAAGTTCTCCGGAGGAGTCGAATAACGTGACATTCCACTCCGGCGCATTCTCGGGATCGGGTCCCGTGGTTATCTCGAACCCTATTTTTATTTTACCGGACGGGGAAGGTCCCGCCGCGAATTTCCATACCGTTCTGCCGCCGGCGGATATCATCATGTCGCGGTTCTCGCCATCATTGGGGGCATTCGTCATCTTGTCAACTCCGATCAGAAGTATCCGGGGAGATATTTCATTATCCACATTATCGCAAAACCCAACGCGCCTATTATTATTATACCGATGCCGGTGATCATGACGATCCTCTTGTATTCGTCCTTGTCCGGCCTGCGCGCCATCCTGAGGACCCTTCCGTAGCGCCCTTTGCCGAGGCTGCGGAACTTCGACTCCAGGTCGTCCTGTGTCCCCGATGCTTTTTCCGTGATGCTCATTTTTTCTTCCCCTCTGTTTTTCTGCCCTGGTCCGGGCGGGTGATTGTCCCCTCGTTATCACTGAGGTATGGACAATGGAGATATCCCTTAGAATACATTAATATTTTAAACGTTTCGGTTATATAAACTGTGTGTATTATCAAGGAACTTCGCGAACGCCGGCCTCGGAACGCATCCCGATCAAGACCTCGCGGTAATATGTTCACGTTCCCGCACGGGACCGTCATTGTTCGACCACGTTCCCGTCCGTATCAAGCACGGATATCGTCAGCGGAATGTTCTTGGTGCACGTCAGCATGGCCTCCCTGACCATCCGGGCCATCTCGCCGCAGCAGGAGATGTTCATTCTCACAAGGGTGATCGACCTGACGTCGTTCCCGTCAATGATACGCGCCAGTCTTTGTCCGTACTCTTCGCGGTCCAGTTTCGGACATCCGATTAATATCACACGGTCCTTTATGAAATCCTGATGGAAGCTCTTTGACACGTATGCAGTGCAGTCGCTCGCGACTAGAATGTCCGCGCCGTCAAAGAACGGCGCCTTCAGCGGGACCAGTCTCATCTGTATGGGCCATCTGGTCATCTCTCCCTTGGAACCGGGTCTGTTCCTTACTTCGTCGGCGCATCCGCAGTCGTCCTTCTTCATCCTTATCAGCGGGATGCCGGGTTCGACGGTGAACGGTAACGCATCTTTTTTTATTATCGTCAAAGCACCGGCCGGGCACTCGGGCAGACAGTCGCCGAGACCGTCGCAGTAATCCTCGCGGATAAGCTTCGCCTTTCCGTTGATCATCGCTATCGCACCTTCATGGCACGCATCCACGCAAAGGCCGCAGCCGTTGCATTTTTCTCTGTCGATGCTTATTATATCCCTCATCATCTCAGCCGACGTCTCCCTTTTATATCAGATATCATCTTGAAAGTATATTACTGATTATGTTTCCGTTAAGAAACCTGATCTCTTTCAATGAACGGATCTATTTTCCGATGTTAACACCGTAACAGGTGAGATGTGTTATATCTTTGTTCTGCTTCACGAATGTCAGACCGACGGCAGACGGGAAGGCCATGAACTCTACCGAAAGGATAACAGTGAGACTTACGCCGGAGAAGGCGGAGATGGTTCAGAGACTCGTGGACAACGGGGAATACGACAATGTGTCCGATGTCATACGGGAAGCGCTGGACGAGTTCCTGAAGATACGTTTCCCGTCCGGGAATATCGATCGCGTCACGGTGGATATACCGAAAGCGAACGTCGTAAAACTGGAGGCACTGGTCCAGGACGGCGATTCGGTGTCAATAGACGACGCGATAAGGAACGCCGTGCGCGAATACACGAACGCGCGTCTCAGGTCACTGTGATACGATGTTCGGATTTTTCAAAAAGAAAAAGGAAGAATGGAGCGGCGAGGCCTTGGGTACGCTGGCGGTGGGCTGCGGCGGCGGAGGCTGCAACATGGTCAACCGTCTGGGTAAGATATCCGATGTGGACATACTGACGGTGAACACCGACCGTAAAGGATTGATAAGGTCGAGGAGCAACCGCCGTATACTTTTAGGCGACGGTTCGCTGGAGGCGGGATGCAACGGCGACACGGAACTCGGAGCGTCGCTTGCGGAGGAGGCATCCGAAATGATAGGAGAGTACGTCGGAAGATACCTCAACGTTCTGATATTGGTGGGGCTGGGAGGAGGGACCGGCACAGGTTCCGTGAAGGTCATAGCGGACACCGCAAAACGTAAGGGATCGAGAACAACGGTGATCGCGTCGCTTCCGATGTCGTTCGAATCCGAAAGAAGGAGGACCGCCGCGGAAGCATTGGACGGCATAATGAGAAGTTCTGATACACTCGTTGTAATGGACGGCGACAGATTGGCGGAGATAGACCCGATGCTCGGCGTCGGGGAAGCGCTGAGCGTCCTCGATCAGATGATATGCGAATCCTTTCTGGACATCAAGGATATGATGGAGGGGGACGATGCCGGATCATTGTTCGCAATGATGAAAGGCAGGATGTTCACTGTCTCATTCGCGGAAGGGATGCATGCTGAAAAGGTCGCGGACATGCTGGTCAGCGGACTGATGATGAACGCCGAAGTGATATCGAGGCCGATAATATTCGTCCGCGGGAACATACCGGACGGTCAAGAAAGGCCGATATCCGAGAAAGTATCGGGATCCACGGGTTTCGAACCGGTGTTCGTCCGCGGTCCGTCCGGCCAGGGGATGAATCTGGTGATGTTCGCGCCGATACGCTGATCTTCCGTTCCGCCGTTCAGTCATTCATTCTTCTTTATCAGCTTGGCCGCGTCGCCGAACACGCCGAGCAGGGTGGCATATTCCCACTTTGTCGGAACGGCGCGGCCCAGCATCCTTCTGAACATGACCGCCGTCGTCCCGCGCCGCTGTTCCGGGTAATCGATCGCGTCAAGCAGATCGTCAAAGAATCTCATCATGCGTTCCCTCTCATCCGGTTCCGCCGGTGTGGGAGAAGCGGCGACACAGCCCGAGATCTCATACATGACGATGGTCGCCGCATGCGACAGGTTCAGGACAGGGTATGTCTCGCTTGCCGGCACGGTGATCAGAAGATCGCATCTTGCCAGCTCGTCCTGCAATAATCCGATGTCCTCGCGGCCGAACACTATCGCCGCCTTTCCCTCGAAATCATTCATCTTTTCCGCGAAGTCGGAAACGGCCATCGGAACCCTGACGTAATTGTTCTCCCCTTTCGTGACGATGCCGCTAGTTCCGACAACGAACGAACATCCGCCGACCGCTTCTTCCAACGTGTTCACGGTAACAGCATCCCGTAACAGGTGAGAACCGTGCTTCGCCCGTCTGTAAGCGTCGTCGCCGATCTCGCACGGATCGACAAGATACAATTCATCGAGATCGAAATTCGCCATCGATCTGGCGACGGCACCGATGTTCCCTTCGAATTTGGGTCCCACAAGCACAATTCGGATATTACCCATGAGTCCGCATCGGTCAAGTGGTATGTAATTCTTCATATCGAACGCGAACAACAATAATATGTATCCCCACCTCGCTTAACGGACGTGGACATTCCGAAGGACCATCCGAGATACGATTCATTGGTGACGAGGGAAAGACTTGCGGACCTCGTTAAAAAAGGCATAGTTACGCCGACCGGCCTGATATCGCACGGCAGAGGAGAGGCGTTCGATTATTTGTTGGGTGAAAGAACAACGGATGCCGCTCTCAGATCGGAAAAAGCGGCGGCGGCATATCTTCTCAATGCGGAAAGACCGATAATATGCGTCAACGGGAACGCCGCGGCGCTAGACGCAAAAGGACTGATAGAATTAGCGAATGCAACAAATTCGAGGATAGAGGTGAACATCTTCCACAGAACGGAAGAGAGAATGGCCTCTTTGATACGATACATGGAAGAGAACGGAGCGGAGAACGTGCTCGGCGGTTCTCCGGACGCAAGGATCCCGGGGTTGAGTTCGGATCGTGCGTTGTGCACGAACGAAGGCATATTCTCATCGGATGTGATACTCGTGCCGATAGAGGACGGCGACCGCGCGGAAGCGCTGGTGAGAATGAATAAGATAGTTATTGCGATCGATCTCAATCCGTTGTCCAGGACATCGAGAGCGGCATCCGTATCCGTAGCGGATGAGATGTCCAGAGCTCTCGCGAATATGATAAGATTTGCAAAAGAACTGAAGGATGACGATAAAGAAAAGAAGAATATTTTATCGGAATTCTCCAATGACGATAACAGAACGGCAACGATGAGAACGATATGTGAGAATCTCACGTCGGTGATGAACGACAGGAAATGAAAGATCGGCAGTGATAAAATGAGCGAACTGGAAAAGGGAATGAGAAGGCTCAAATGGGCGGAGGCGCACATGCCCGTCCTCAACGAGATAAGGGAACGTTTCAGGAAAGAACGACCGCTGAAAGGTCTCAAGATCGGGATGGCGCTGCACACCGAAGCAAAAACCGGAATTCTTGCTGTAACGCTGGCGGAGGCCGGCGCGAAGGTGAGATTGGCAAGCTGCAACCCGTTATCGACGGACGATTCGGTCGCTTTAGCGTTAAGGGAAGGTTACGGACTGGAAGTATACGCTAAAAAAGGAGAAACGCAGGAAGAGTATTACGAACATCTGAACAGCGTTCTCGATATGTCCCCGGACCTCATAATCGACGACGGTGCGGACCTTATCGCGATACTTCATACAACGAGAACGGACCTCCTGAAGAACGTCAGAGGGGCGAACGAAGAGACCACGACGGGCGTGGTAAGACTGAGGGCACTGGCGGCCGACGGCAAATTGAAGTTCCCTGTGATCGCGGTGAACGATGCGAAAATGAAATTCCTGTTCGACAACCGTTACGGTACCGGACAGTCCGCATTCGACGGATGGATGAACGCGACGAACCTTCTCGTCGCCGGAAAAAGGATCGTCGTTGCGGGATACGGATGGTGCGGCAAAGGCATCGCCATGAGAGCGAAGGGATTGGGTGCCAACGTCATCGTAACAGAAGTGGACCCGGTGAGGGCGATCGAGGCGCGTCTGGACGGTTTCGAGGTGATGAGGATGATCGATGCCGTAAAAATTGCGGATGCCGTTCTAACGGTCACGGGATGCAAAGCGATCGTTTCCGAGGATCATCTGAAAGTGATGAAGGACGGCTGTTTATTAGGGAACGCGGGACACTTTGATAATGAAATAGATAAAAAAGCGCTGGATTCGTTATCCGTGAGCAAGGAAAAAGTAAGGGAGTTCGTTGACGAATATAAATTCAAAGATGGCAGGAAAGTTTATCTTATCGCCGACGGAAGACTGATGAACCTGGCCGCGGGCCAGGGTCATCCCGCGGAGATAATGGACACAAGTTTCGCAACGCAGGCGTTAGCAATAGAACATCTGGCAAAGAATTGGAAAAAGATGAAATGTGAGGTCCATACGGTACCGGAAGAGATGGACGCCGAGATAGCAAGGATCAAGTTAAGGACGATGAACGTGACCATAGACGAGTTGTCGGAGGAACAGAAGAGATACATCAGCGGATGGGAGGAAGGCACCTGAACCCGTTCCTGTCCGTTTACGGTCATATTACGATAGATCAGATAATGACCGTCGGCGAGTTCCCCAAAAGGAATACATCGGAGAATATAACGTCAAAAAAGATACTGATAGGCGGAACCGGTACGAATATAGCGGTAATAGCGTCATCGCTCGGAGTTCCGACGGCATTATGCGGATTCATAGGTAACGATTTCCCGGAGAGTTTCAAAGAGTTCATAGCTTCAAAGAAAGTGATAACGGACGAGATGATCGTTCAGGATGGATACTGCACCGCGCAGGCGCTTATTGTGAATGACGAAAAGATGGAACAGAGGGCGTTCTTCTACCAGGGCCCGCAGGGTTCCGCGTCATCCCTGAACAACATACTGAAGAAGAACGCTTCCGTATCGAGATACGCGCATTTCTCGACGGGCGATCCGGATTATTATCTCACGATAATGTCGTTAATAAAGAACAAAGAAAGGAAGATATCGTTCGATCCGGCGCAGGAGATCCATAAGATCTGGGATACGGCGAGATTCAACAGAGCGCTGGAGATGTCGGACATACTTTTCTGCAATAAACACGAAGCCGTTTCCGTATTGAGGTACGCGTCGGCCGATTCGTTATCGGATGTGAGAGCTAAGATGACGGTGTGCACAAAAGGCGACGAAGGAAGCGAATTGTATACGAATGGAAGATTGACGAACATTCCGGTGATAGCGGCCGAACGCATCGCGGACGCAACAGGCGCCGGCGACGCGTACAGAGCGGGATTCTACGCCGGGAAATACAGAGATTATTCCGACGCCGATTCTCTGATCATCGGGGCGGCGACGGCGTCGTTCATCGTCGAAGAAACGGGAGCGTTATCGAAGATACCGACATGGGAAATGGTGTTAGAGCGTGCCGACCGTTATCTGGGGAAATTCTGATGATAATATCTATAACGGGAACGCCGGGAACCGGAAAAACAACGATCGCTTCCGCGCTCAGAGAAAAAGGCGAACAAGTGATAGATCTGAATCACCACATAGAAGAGAAAGGACTCAAGGAACGTTTCGATAAGAAAAGAGATACGTATAATGTGGACGTCGATAAACTGAACGCATCGCTCCGTTCCTGCATCCCCGAGGAGAATAACGTTTTCCTCGAAGGCCATCTGTCGCATTTCCTGGACTGCGATATCATCGTGGTGATAAGATGCAACCCTTCTGTGTTATACGAAAGGTTAAAGAAAAGGAATTACGCCCCTCAGAAGATATTAGAGAACGTGCAGGCCGAAGCGCTGGACGTGATCCTTTGCGAATCGGCGGAGAACAATGCGCACGTTTTTGAGATGGACAACACATCATGTACGCCGGAACAGGCGGTATCGATGATCTACGATATGATCCGGGGAGAGAAAGAAAGATATCTGCCGGGAAGCGTTAACTGGTCCGAGGAAATGATAAAATGGTGTTAGACGAACATAGGTCTAAAGTTGATTTCGCACTGACTCCCGTTGCAAAAAGACTGATCAACGTGAACCCTAATACAATATCATGGATAGGTCTGATAATTGCGTTCATCTCCGGCCTTCTGTTCTATCTGTCCGGTACTGCAACAAAATGGGAATGGCTCCTTATCGCGGGAGCGGTCGTCGTCATCGTCTCCGGATATTTTGACGCGCTTGACGGAAAGGTGGCGAAACTTTCAGGAAAAGCATCCAAAAAAGGGGACTTCCTGGATCATGTGTTCGATCGGTATGCCGATGTGTTCATGATCGGCGGTGTGGCGGTAAGCACATGGTGCGACCCGTACATCGGAATGCTTGCACTCGTCGGAGTTCTTCTGACGTCGTACATGGGCACGCAGGCGCAGGCCGTCGGAGCTCCGAGACTCTATGCCGGATTCTTGGGAAGAGCGGATCGAGTGGTGCTGAGCACATTGTTCCCGATAATACAGTTCATTGCCTTGTGGTTGGGACACGGTTACATAGATGTCTTCGGTTACGTGACGTTATCGTGGCTGGAGATAATGATGCTTTGGTTCGCGATCGTAGGGAATCTCACGGCGATACAGAGAGCGATCGTCACGTGGCGCAATATGTCGAAAGAAGGATGATCACTCTTCTTTTCCTTCACCGTCCGCTTCGGCGGGCGCCTCGTTCCTTCTCGGATTTGTTCTTATGCGGTAGTAGATCAGAGGATGGACCACTTTTTCATGATTGCATAAATTGTCGGGTTCGAAGCATATCCCGTAGCTTTTCATCGTGGAACATTCGGGCGGTGTGTATTCCGTTCCGCTTCCCTCGCCGGTTATGTGGCGCACTTGATATATTGTCTTCGACTCGTCGAAATCGGGAGATTTCGCGAACAGCGTCATTATCTGTTCCGAGTCCATACCCAGTGCATGCAGGAACGATACTAACGCGAACCTGCCGCTGTGCGGCAGGTTGACACCGTTCTGCGTTCCTGCGAGAAGGTAACGCATGCATGGCGGGAATCCTTCCACGATAACGTCACCGCCGACACCCTCGCCGAATTTACTTTTCATTTCATTTAACGCGATCTCGACATGTTTCACGTCTTTTGACACCATCTCTCTGATGTCGTTCGGGACCGTAAGCGGGATCTCCGATTCTATCTTATCCTGCAGCGCGTTCTGCAACGCACGGCAGAACTTATCCTTGGAAAGAAAAACACGGCCTTCGAACAGTTCCGAGTTGACGAGTTTCCAATCCATGCTTTTCATTCTCGACGACAATCTCAGATAATCGGTGAAATGCATCATTAAAAGATCGTCCCTGGACACGGCATCCACTTTCAATTCTTTTGCGATCGATATCACAGCTTCAGTATTCTCGTCGGCAAGCAGATTGTTCATATGAACGGACTCCGCGAGCGCATATCTTTTCGTCAAGAACCGATCGTTCAGACAGGAGACCAATATCCTGGCATACGGATACGACATCACTTCCATCAGACGTTCGTAATCTCCGAAGGCCAGCGGCGCATACGATACTTCGGAATTGCGTATCGCGTCAAGAACACGGTTGGTCCCTCTTCTTCTCGCTTCCGAGTACGACGGCGACATCATCAATGCGACGATATCTGCGGAATGCGATTCCGCGAACAATGCGGATTCCTCAAGGAACGGATATCTCGCCGCACGTAAAGCGTCCATATGCGATGTTAACGGCAC
>WRKA01000169.1 GCA_009778265.1 Methanomassiliicoccaceae archaeon
AAACTCGGAACGGCGAAGACCGAGGAGAGACTTGCGGTGAACGAGGCCACCTCCGAACTTATGAAGGAGCTCGGGTCCCTGAAGGACAGACTGAAAGAACAGGACGCCGCCCTGATGACCGAGATGGAACGCAAGAACACGGTGATAGCGGAACTGAACGGAAAGATGAAGCAGCAGGAGATCGCGAACCAGCTGGAAATAAGGGAGCAGATCTCGAACATAGAGAAAGAAAGGGACGGTCTTAAGAACCTCGTTGAAACAAAGGACACAGAAAAACAGCTTTCCGAAAAGACGCTTAAGGAAAGGTACGAAACGGAACTGAGAGCGAAGGACGAACAGATCGCCTATTACAAGGATTTCAAAGCGAAACAATCGACGAAGATGATCGGCGAGTCGTTAGAACAGCACTGTCAGAACGAATTCAACAGGATGCGCGCCACGGCGTTCAAGAACGCATATTTCGAAAAGGATTCCGACATCAGAGAGGGAAGCAAAGGAGATTACATCTACAGAGAGAACGACGCCGGCGGGAATGAGATGATATCCATCATGTTCGATATGAAAACGGAGGCCGACGAGACCTCCGCTAAAAAGAAGAACGAAGATTTCCTGGATAAACTGAACAAGGACAGGATCGCCAAGAGATGCGAATATGCGGTACTCGTCTCATTACTGGAACTGGACAACGATTTCTATAATTCCGGGATCGCGGACGTTTCTTACCGTTACGAGAAGATGTACGTCGTGCGGCCGCAGAGCTTCATACCGATCATCACGATACTGAGGGACGGCGCCGTAAGGGCGGCGGCGTACAGGTCGGAGCTCTCCCTGATTAAGGAACAGAACATAGATATCACCAATTTTGAGGACGAACTTAACGATTTCAAACAGAAGTTCTCGCGGAACTACGAACTCGCCAGCAAAAAATTCCAGGATGCTATAGACGGTATCGACAAAACAATGGCGCAGCTGCAGAGAACGAAGGACGCCCTGATATCGTCGGAGAGGAACCTGCGCCTCGCCAACGACAAGGCGGACGATCTGACGGTCAAAAGGCTCACAAAGAACAATCCGACAATGAGAGCGAAATTCGACGAACAGAGGAAGAACGATCAGAATCCGGAAGATTGATCCTTTCCTCATTCTCCGATCATTTGATATATGACATATTAATGTCATGAATAAAAACTTGATGTCATGAATGACGGCATCATAAGAAAATAAGGGGATCGTGAAATGAATCTGGGTCCTGAGAGCGAGACGGTCGAATTCAAGAAAAGCACGGGAGAATTGAAAGAGGCCGCGGTCTCGATATGCGCGATACTGAACAAACGCAAAGAAGGGACACTGTATTTCGGCGTTGAGAACAACGGCGACATCGTCGGACAGGACATCGGCGCCAAGACCGCCAGGGACGTTTCGCATAGAATATACGAAAAGATCAGACCGATCCCGAACATCTCTGTGGATGTTCTCTGGGATGGTGAACGGAGATACATCAGAGTGGCCTTTGACGGAAAAGAGGTTCCTTATTCTTCGGACGGCAGATATTACATGCGGGTGAGCGACGAGGACAGAGAGATGACACAGGAACAACTGCGGGACCTGTTCTATGACATCGGCGACAATTCCGAATGGGAGAACGGATTGACGGAGCACACAATAGATGATGTTGATAACGAACTGCTCGTCCAATGTCATAAGGCCGGTACTGAGAGCGGCCGTATCAAAGGCAGATACGATAAAGAAAATATGCTATCGAAACTGAGACTTCTGGTCGGCGGGAATCTGACCAATGCGGGCAACTGTCTGCTTTCCGTACATGGACCCGTGACACTGCGGATGGGACTTTTCGCCACCGACGAGATGGTCACGTTCCTGGATATAAAACGTTTTCAGGGCAACATGATCGAATGCATCGATGAAGCGATGATATTCATAAAGAAGAGCATACGGTGGAGAGTTGAGATCCCTGGCTTACGGCGCGTCGAAGTGCCTGAGGTCCCGGAGGAGGCCATACGCGAGATCGTGATCAATTCGTTCGTTCATGCGAGATACAAGAACGCTTCCGCCACTCCGCATCGGATCAGCATCTCACCCGGCAGGATCGAGGTCTTCAATCCCGGCCGCCTTCCGTCCGGTATCGTCCCCGAAGAATATCTCGGCGGCAGACATGATTCCGACCTGAAAAATCCGGCGATCGCGGAATTTATGTTCAGGAGTGCCGTCATAGAGGCCTTCGGTACGGGTTTCAGGAAGGTCCTCTCGTTATGCAACGAGAAAGATATAAGGTACGATTACCACAACGACCCGTTTGGTTTCACTTTCATTTTCTTCAGAGATCCGCTCTTCACCGCCGAAACGGTACCGATACCTCAGGGGAGCGAGATGGAAGTGTACCGGCTGCTGCAGAAAGATGACAAACTGACCGCGGACGTCATAGCGCAGCTTATCGGCAGAGATGTAAGAACGGTGTTCAGAAAGATCGACGTTCTGAAACAAAAAGGATTGATAAAACGGGACGGAAGTACCAGAAAAGGCCATTGGGCGATCCTGCCGGCCCCGTTCAATATCGACACGGTCGACAGAAAACGCAGGAAGAACAGCGAAGAGGACAAAGAACAGTAGTCCCGGGCGGATTCGAACCGCCGTCGCCGGCTCCAAAGGCCGGCATGATTGACCACTACACCACGGGACTGTGATTTCCCTCTAAATCAGAGGGGATTATATATTCTTTGCAGAAGACCGCCCGTCCTGCGATCTGTGTTTCTGAAGGAGCTCGAACGCACGGAAGAAAAAATTATATGCCACTAATTATTTCGTTAGTACATGGCCGAGACCGACACCGCTGAACACGTGTACGCCGATCTGAAAAAGAAGACCGTAACATGGCCAGAATACATAAGCGCGGAGAAGTATGAGCATCAGATCTATCGCCTCCAGAATGAGGCGGGTCTTTCATTCAAAGAGGCTCGTGCGGTACTCACACCGCCTCAGATGATCAAAGCGTTGGCCGAAGAATGGGGATGCAGCTGCGAGAACATATACAACCTTATCCGATACGGCATGAAAAAGGTGGATAAAATAGCCAATGGAGAAGAGGATAAGATCGAAGACCTTGTGCCTACAAGGATGAGCTACATTATGTGATCTCAGTATGTGACATTCATCACCCATCGATGTGGTAAGGATATGAAGAACGATCTTGCTGATGATAAGGTGGTCTCGAACGGATTCGAACCGCCGTCGCCGGCCGTCAGGGGACCACCGTCAGCCTTCCGTCTATCCCGCGGGCCTCCGGTTCCTCGTCGCTGAAATACTGAACGAGCATGTCCTGCACATCCGCCGCCACGAGGAAGTCGTGTCCGTTCTCCAGCACCTCTTTGTACGGTATGCCGAACGAGGTGTCGAAATTGTTGCGGTGAAATCCGTGGAACGCCACCGTCAGTTCTCTGTCGTCCTCTATCGGTTCTTCCATGTACGAGAATCTCAGGAATTCCTGCTTTCCGCGGGACCACGTTATCTCAAGGTCCTTGGACGTCTGGAAGAACTCCGTATGGTCGCCCGTGAACGCCTCCTCCCTCAGTATGTGCCTCCATATCGCCTTCAGCTGTTTTCCGGTGACGGTGGCAAGATAGAACTTCTCGTGATAGGGCACCGTCGCCGTGAGGTCCCCGAGGGTGACCAGCGGCCCCATCTCCGACCTGCGTATCGAACCGGACCCGCAGAGCACTATGTCGCATCCGACGCATTCTTTTATCGCGTCCGAGAACAGATTGCCCAGTTCCGTTTCCTGGTTACGGAAGGGATGTGTGAGCTTGTGGGGCAGACGGCAAAGGAATTTATTGAATTTCAGGTCCGTTTCGCTCTTATACGCGGATATCAGCTTTTCCATCACTTCGTCGCGCGGACAGTTGCTTTCGGTCACCGGTACGAGCTGCCAGACGAATTCGTGCACCGAATTGAGGTCTGTGTCCACGACGAGGTCGAACCTCCCGATCTGTTTGGTGCCCACTCCCGCCTGAACGATCAGTATGTCGTTCACGATCTCCGGTCTCTCGAGTATGGTGTGGGAGTGTCCACCGATTATTATGTCCACACCCCATTTCGGGTCCAGCATCGCTGCCAATTTTTTATCCTCTTCGAATCCTATGTGCGTCAGCAATACGGTAAGGTCCACGTCTATTCCGCGGTACGCGTTGCATATGTGGCCCACTTCCTGCGCCGCTTCGTTCACGTCTATGAGACTGCTAATGAGTTTGTCGGACCTGATGCCGCTCATCACCTCTTCCGTTATGATGCCGATGAAAATGATATTCATGCCGTTCCTTTCTATGAAGGTATGCGATTCGAACAGACGCGTGCGCGGATTGGTAATGAATATGTTAGCGTTGACTATCGGAAAACGTGCGCATCTTTCTAAGAATAGGAGATGGGTCAGTCCGTAATCCGTCTCGTGGTTACCCAGCGATGCGACGTCGGGACCGAGCATGTTCATTATCTCGATCGTGGACAGGCCTCTGTACTCCGAATCGATAAGGGACCCCTGCAGCATGTCTCCCGATATGGAATATATCACATGCGGTTCTTCGTCCCTTACCTTCTGCGCATATCCGGAAAGGCGGGATATTCCGCCCACGACCTTTCCTTCCTCTTCTTTTGCCAGAAAGTCGCCGTGAAGGTCGTTCGAATGCAATAAAACCAATTTCCTGTATCTTTCCGAGTTCTCCGTCATTATTGTCGCCCCTCTCTCTTTTTAGGTATCGGCGCCGGATGCCGACGACCGTCCCGCTGTCCGTCCCCTTGTTCCCCCGCCGTCCGGGGATACAGGAGATGTTATGAAAAGTTTTTGCACACCGCGAGGCCGTTCTTTCGTACGCTGTATGAGATGCGTCCGTCCGCGGACCCCGGCCTCCCTTCTTTTCTGCAAACCTTTATAACACGTATGAACATCGTGTGCCTTGATATACGATGAAAGATGAAGATTACTTATCGCTGCTGGACAGGGCGAAGAACTGTCTTCCCGAGACAATAGAGAACCATGAACGTTTCTCTCTGCCCGAGATAGACGTGCTGCAGGAAGGCAAAATAACCGTGGTAAGGAACTTCATCGACATCACCGATAAATTAAGACGGGACCCGCAGCATGTGCTCCAGTACCTGCTGAGAGAACTGGGGACCCCCGGGGACGTGGACGGAAGAAGGGCGGTCCTCAAAGCGAAGCTCGGAGTGTCACAGATATCCACACGTATCCAGGAGTACACGGATACGTTCGTCATATGCTCCGAATGCGGCCTTCCCGATACGCATATGTCCAAAGAAGGGAGAACGCTCGTGCTCGAATGCGAAGCGTGCGGCGCCCGCCGGCCGGTCAACGCCAAAAAGAGTTCCAAGAGCGACACACCGTCCGAACTGAGGGCCGGAGATGTCGTTGAGATCCTCATACACGATGTCGGAAAGAAAGGTGACGGTGTCGGAAAACTTCAGAATTATCTTGTTGTGGTCCCTGGAACGGTGAAGGGGACGAGAGTGAAAGTAAAGATAACCAACATCTCGGGAACGACGGCGTTCGGCGCCGTCACGCAGGACGCGCCCACTCGCTGACATTTTCGGGTGAGGGGGATGAAGTATTACGTGGAGTCCTACGGCTGCACGATGAATTACGGCGAAGGCAATTCCATCGCGGAGAAGATGAGAACGCTCGGTCACGTTCCCGCCGATTCCGCGGATGACGCCGACATCGTCGTTCTGAACACCTGCACGGTCGTCGATACAACAGAGAAAAAAATGATAGAACGCATATCTGAATTAAAGAAAGCCAGGAAGGAAGTTATCGTCACCGGGTGTATGGCCAAAGTTCAGAGATCGCGGATATCGGTAAGGCTTCCCGATTCTCTGATCATACCTCCGGATTCGTACGATTCGTTCTCCGATGCCGTATCCGATAAGTACAAAGGAACGTCATCGGACCGCACCGTCCGGGGTACGGGGACGAACACCGATACCCGCGTTTCTTCGATAATACCGATCGCCCAGGGGTGCCTCGGGGATTGCACCTACTGTATCACGAAACACGCGAGAGGGCGTCTGATAAGTTATCCCGTCCGGGAGATAACGGAACGTTTCAGGAACGCTTTGAAGAACGGCTGTAAGGAGATCCAGATAACTGCGCAGGACACCGCCTGTTACGGTCTCGACATCGGAACGACGCTTCCCCGGCTGATCGAAGAATTGCTTACGGTCCCCGGCGACCACCGTATACGGATTGGGATGATGAACCCCGAACACCTTGAAGGCATCCTTGACGGGTTGATGGAAGTTATGAACGATGAACGCGTGTACAGATTCGTTCATGTTCCGGTGCAAAGCGGGAGCGATCGCGTCCTGAAAAGAATGAACCGCCGTTACGACGTGGCGCAATTTATTGAGATGACAGAAAGGATGAGATCGTTCCATGACGACATAAGCATCTCCACCGATCTTATATCCGGTTTTCCGGGAGAGAGCGAAGAGGACCACAGAAAGAGCCTGGAACTCATACGTACCGTTTCGCCGGACACCGTCAACGTGACAAGATTCTCCTCGAGGCCCGGTACGGAGGCCGCGTCGATGGCCGGACAGGTGCACGGCCGGGTCAGTAAGGAACGTTCCCGCCAGATAACGGAGACGAAATCGAACGAAGCTAAAGATCGGAACGAATATCTTATCGGAAAGGTCATGAGAGTTCTTGTGACGGAAGAGGGCAAGGACGGGACGATGATCGCCAGAACGAACAACTACAGACCGGTGATCGTTCCCGATGATAACGAACTCGGTACGTTCCTCGACGTCGTCATTACTGGATGCGAGTCCACACATCTCTTCGGTTCCGTCCTCTGATCATATCGGAACTGTCTGATCCGGATCTTTGATGTTGTACCGCCGATGTCTGAACATTACTGCGTCTTCTCCGACACGGCCGCGAATTTGATCATCCAATCCCTGGCCAGTTCGATGTCTCTTATGTCGGTCCTGTAACGAGATTGCTTTGTCGTGACGATCAGCTCCCCTTCATATGACGGAGCATACGGAATGCTGCGCTCGAACTTATAATCCGTGATGTCCCTGTACGGGATCCGTATGTATTCGGGGTGCTTGGAAGGTCCGTCCGTCGGGAGTATCACGAGATGGTCCCTGAATACGGCGAAATGAACTCTTTTTGCTACGTGCGAATATCTCAGGGCCGAGATCGCAAGGACGGCGATACCCGTCAGTATCGTGATCCCGCAGGTGATGACCCATGCGGACATTTCATCGTGAACGTTATCCTGCATGGATACCAGGACTATCATTAATACGGCGATCGGAGCGAACGTGAGGAATAGTCCTGCAAGCATCAGAGTGACCTTTTTCACCACGCCTCCGCTTGCGTACAATGCGTTCTCGGACATCTTGTGATCGTACTCTTTGGGTCCTTTGTTCTTCAGCGTCCCCGAAGAGACCTCGATCCTCGGCGTATCCCATCGCCCGTTCGTCGTTTCCTCCATTGACAGAGATTTATGCATCCATGCACGCGCGAGCGAAATATTCGCTATCTCTGTTTCATATTCGGAGTTCCTGGTGACTATCTTCAGTTCGCCGTAATTCTGATAATGATGACCAATGTCGCCGGAGCTTCTCGAATCGTATTGTCTGAACACATAACCTATGATCTCATTGAACGGTATATGCACATACTCTGTGCCTTTCGATCTGCTTTTCGGAAGGATGAGCAGATGCTGTTTGAATACTGCGAAATGCACCTTTTTCTCGGTCTTCGGATCGCTGATCATCAGAAATGCGGTCACCGCAATGCCGGCCGCCAGGATGATCGCCCCTACGGTGATCATCATCGTTTTTGTTCCGGCCGAAAGATCGTCTCCGGTCATATACACCATAATGATCGCCGCGGCAAAGATGATGATCGTAAATATTCTGCCGCCGTGCGATCTGCCGTTCACGCCTTTGCTCGAATAAAGTGCTCCGTCGAACATCCATTCATCCGCTTCCGGTCCGGGTCCGTTTTTCATTTTTGCGATCTCCGCGCACACTGCCGTTCTCTCGATGCCTTTCTATCCGGCGACGCATGGGACGATGCCGCCGAGAGGCCGATATATCAAATATATCATTATATGTTATACTATAAAAAGTAAACGGCGATGTGTTTGTAGATCTCCGGGCTGTCCGCCGATCCTGTATATTTATCACCGCATGACGGCGGTGTCAACATTAAATACGGAACACGGGACGCCGATAACGGCGGGGCCTGTTGGCCGATGGCCCTTACAGGCCGGAGGCGGTATCCCGGGACGACGGACCCGGCACGTTCCCGGATGCCGTCATCATCGGGTGCGCACACCTCTTCGGTTCCGCGGTCTGACCGTCAATTCAGTTTTATCCTCTCTTTCACCTTTGCCTTCTGGTGGATCTCCAGGTCCGTACGGTATTCCGCTTTCCCGATAACGCATCCCTTTCCGATCACGATACTGTCCCCGCGTACGATCTTCGCTCTGGTCTGTTCTATATCTATCGTGTCGCCCTCGATAAGTTCCGTTCGGAATTGTTTCAGTCCGATGCCTCTGTATATCCTGATCACGCCGCCGACGACCTCTTTGGCGCATGATGCGCCGTGGAACTTCAGTATAATCGTTCCCGCGTTCAGCGTTCCATCGACCGTTAGAAGGCCTTCTATGTTCGCGTTCTCCGCCGTCACATCCCCGGAGACCGATAAGCAACCGTCGAAATCCAGATCGTTCATGTTCACGTTCCCGGATATCTTGCAGATGCCGTCCACATCCGTTCTTTTGTTCACGGAGACGTTACCTTTGACATCTATTATCCCGTCCATCTCCATCTTATCGCACGCCACATCCCCTTCTATCACAGAAATGCCGTCGATCTTCACCTCGCCGAACGTGCCTCCTGCGAGCACGCTCTTTCCTTTCATCACCAAGTCATTCATTCTTAACCTCTCCTTCTGACGATAATATCGCTTTGAACGCCGCCGCTGCCTGCGGCATGTTCATCTCGATAACAAGTTTTGATGCCGTGTCCATAAGCACTTTCGACGGATCGTACAATACGGCGCAGAACGCGACCCCCTGTTTCCTGTATATCACGATGCTGCCCTGGCGCAGCGCTTCCCTGTCCTCCGCCGCCACGGCGTTCCTGATCATCGTTCCCGCGTCGTCCAGCGACAGGTCGCCCTTCTCTATCGCCCTGCCGACCGAATGAACGATGAGCGCACCGTCGAAATCCGTCGGTCCGGAAAAGAAGGGCTCCGCCGCTTTCTTCACGGACGCGGATATCATTCCCCTTTCCTCCATTTCGTCCAGCGTGATATTCATCTCCAGCGGGGTGCCGGACAATATCTTGGCGAGATCGTCCAATGACGTTCCCTCTTTGCTGTTCAGTATGCTGTCCACCCTTTCGAGTATCAGGCCGCGGGGGAAGAACGTCTCCTGCCCGGTGTATGTGGACCTCCTTATGAACCAATCGTCCGGTATCAGTCCTTTTCGTTTCCAGCGGTACAGGGTGCCGTAGGATATCTCCTTGAGCTCAAGCAGCTCTTTTTTCGATATTAGGTCCTCGTCCATTGTTTGTCTCCGTTGTGTAACATAATACTGTTACACTTTATACTTAATATCACACATTATTTATAAATATTTCTGAATATAGCGTAACAATGTTACTATATGATAAGCTGTTAATGAAAAACGATACCGCTCTTGAGATCATTTGAACGGATCGCCCTGCCGAACCCCCTATACCGGTGCGGGATCGCCGTTACCGAACATCTGCAGCCTGTAACATAATGATGCCGGGGTCCCTTCGGCATCCCGCGGGCCGCCTTCGGGTGCGGCGGAATGATGATGACGTCACATCTTGAAGTCGACGCTGGTGTCCTTTTCCATGAAGAACGATATGGGCAGGTCCTCTATCACTTCGTAACCGTCCTTCGTCACGCTGGTGATCTTGACCTCCGAACCGACCGGCGCATCAAGCACATAGTTGCCTTTCTTGTCCGTCATTACCGTTCTGGCCTCTCCGTTCGTCGTATATTCTATCCTGACGCCTGCCAGACCTTTGCCTTTATGAGTGACCGCGCCGTTGACCGAATATCTCATTCCGGCGAAGAATGCGATCGTGTAGGCCAGGGCCACCGTGCCGACGACGTACCACCAGATACTGATGTTGAGCGTTGCCTTCTCCTCTTCCGGCGGCGTGAACGACAGCGTCATAGTTACGCTCATATCATTTCTTATGACCACGAGAAGGTCGCCCGTCTCTCTGGCCCCGAATTCGTCCGTCCATACGGGTATGTGCCCATCTTCCAGCGACGATACCCTTATCTCGACGGTCGTTCCGTACGGTATGTCGCGTATCACATATCTGCCCGACGAATCGATAGTGAACGAACCTTTGATCGTGTCCCAATGGTCGAACGAGTACTCGAACGATATTCCCCTTTCGGATGTGACGGTGAGCGAGAACCTCATTATCTCGAATTCGGCGCCTACCGTCATCGATACCTTCTGATCGTACCTGTACGGGTTCGCGACCCCGCCGATGCCTATTTCCCAATATGATAACTTGTAACCTTCGTCGCCGACCGCTTTCAGATAGACCGTCGTTTGCTTGGGGAATGTCTTCTTGCCTGTCACATCGAAGTCCGTGAAATTGATGCCGTCGACGGACCACTGTATCTTTCCGTTGAGACCCTCGATCGCGGTGATCACGAAGTAATCTATGTTCTCGACCATCGAGGACCTGTAGAACACCGCGTTCACCGTGATGTCCTCACCGTCGCTGTATGCGAACGGATCGGCGTCCCCGAATATGCCTCCGTACCAGTATGAGAACGTGAATCCGCTGTTCGCGACCGCTTTCAGATATACGGTCGCCGTCTTGGAGAACTCTTTATTCCCTGTGGCGTCGAAGTCCGTGAAATTGATGCCGTCCACGGACCACTGCACCTTTCCGTTCTGCGCCAGACCTACGGTAATGATGAACGTCTCTCCTGAGTCGACGAATCCCGCTCCCACTTCGACATCCGCCGCATCTTCGTACCTGTACGGGTTGCTGTCGCCGTATATGTCGTCCAGCCATGCTTCCAGGATATATCCGACATTGCCCACCGCTCTCAGGTAGACATCCGTATCTGCGGGGAATGATTTCATTCCTGTCGCGTCGAAATCTGTAAATCCTATACCGTCGAGCGACCACTGCACCTTCCCGTGCTCGTGTTCTTTTATTGTTATTGTGAAGAAGCTTCCCGTGTCGGCCGGGTCGATGAACATGGCGCATACCGTGACGGATATGCTCTCTTTGTACGTGTACGGGTCCGTGTCCCCGAATATGCCGTCATACCAGTATGCGAATTCGAAACCTGTGTCGCTTATCGCCTTGAGATACACCGTCGTACCGATCGGGAATCTCTTATCTTCGGTCACCGGATCGAAGTCGCTGAAGTGAACGTTGTCCGTGGACCACTGTATCGTTCCGCCGTCGTGATCGCCGATCGTTATCGTAAAGTAATCCGTGTCCTCGGTTCCGTCAAGGTAGAACATCGCGCTTACCGTTATGCTCACACTGCCGTCGTATCCGTATGCGTTCTCGTCACCGGATATGCCTCCGTACCAGTATGAGAATTCGAAACCGGCGTTGCCCGATGCCTGCAGATATACCGTCGTGCCCTTGGGGAAGGTCTTCGCCGTTGTGAGGTCTGTGAACATGCCGTCCTCTTCCACCGACCACTGTATCTTTCCGTTGGTGTGGGTGCCCGGCGTTACAGTGAAGTAGTCCGTTGTATCCGCCGGGTCGACGAACATCGCGCTTACCGTTATCGATACGCTGTCCTCGTACCTGTACGAGCTGACGTCCCCGGCGAGATCGTCGTACCAGTATGAGAACCTGTAACCGGCGTCCGTTGCGACCGCCCTGAGATATATTGTCGTCGGTATACCGAAGGCCTTCTCTCTTGTCGCATCGAAATCGTAGAAGTTGATGTTATCGATGGACCACTGTATCTTTCCGTGTTCTTCGCCGCCGATCGTGACGACGAAGGCGTCGTCCGAGGTCGCCGAAGATCTGAAGAACATGGCGCTTACGGTGATGCTCTCGTGACCGTCATACTCATATTTGACGTCGTCCCCGAAGATGTCCCCGTACCAGTAGGAGAAGATGTAAACATCGCTGCCTACGGTATCCCCGACCGCCTGCAGATATACTGCCGTGTCGATCGGGAAGGTCTTTCCGAACACACCGCTCGTTCCGATCTCCTTGAACTCCGAGAACGTTCCGTCCTCGCCTGTTATCGACCAGAGTATCGTTCCGTTGGTGTACGTTCCCAATGTTATCGTAAAGACGTCCGTGCCGTCTATGCCGTCCGTTCTGATGAATGCCGCACTTACCGTTATCGTTCCGCTCTCATCATACTTGTATCCGTTTTCCTCTCCGTAAAGATCGTCATACCAGTATGAGAACTCGAAACCTGTGTTGCCGACCGCTTTCAGATAGACCGTCGTACCGATCGGGAATGTCTTTCCGGCGATCGTGAGGTCCGTGTAATTATCGTTCTCGTCGAGCGACCACTGTATCTTTCCGTTGACGCGGTCCCCTAACGATATCGTGAAGTATTCGGCGATGTTCGAGGGATCGACGAACATCGCGCTTATCGTTATCGATTCGTCGCCGTCGTAC
>WRKA01000170.1 GCA_009778265.1 Methanomassiliicoccaceae archaeon
GATCACCGACGGAACGGCGCTCGGCACGGATTTCGAAGTGACATTCGAAATAACCATTAATGCGCCGGAAGGCGGCGACGGTGGTGACGGCGATGGTTCGGACATTGGTGATGGTTCTGACGGCGGCAATGGTTCTGACGGATCAGGTGGTGACGGTGACGGATCGGACGGCAGCGATGGTTCTGACGGCGGCAATGGTTCTGACGGATCAGGTGGTGACGGCGACGGTTCGGACATTGGTGACGGATCGGACGGCGAAGGTACACTTGGATCAGGTGGTGACGGCGACGGTTCTGACGGCAGCGATGGTTCTGACGGATCGGGCGGTGACGGCGATGGTTCTGATGGATCGGACGGCGAAGGTACACTTGGATCGGGCGGTGACGGCGACGGTAACGGAAAGGACTCGCACAAATTGATCTGGATATTCATTCTGTTACTGCTGATCATCATGATCCTTATTGTGGCACACCTCCTGAGGAGCAGGAAGGAAGATGAGACGGAGGACGGGGAAGAGGACTGATCCGACGGCATCGTCAGAAAACAGAACAAAGAGATCAATGCGCCCGTCCGCCGCTAAGCGGCGGCGGGCCAATTTTTATTTTACGAACGTACGGTCATCAATTTTTTCTTCTGCGAACGTCAATGTTCCGGTTATCTTCACAGCATCAGCGATACGGCTGTCCGGCAATTATGCTCCTTATTTTGCGTATTTGCCCGTCATCTATAAAAAACTCCAGCCCATACGCCCGACACATGATAGTTATCGGCGGTTCGTCGTCGCGCGACCTTGCAAAGGAACTTGCCATGATCCTCGAATGCAAATGCATATTGGCGTCATCCACGAGGTTCCCCGACGGCGAATGTTACACAAGGATCGAGGGAGAGACGCTGAACGATGACGTTGTGATAGTTCAGAACACATATCCGGATCAGAATCTGATCGAGATGTTCCTGATACAGGATGCGGCGAAGAGGATGGGCGCGAAGTCCATCACACTCGTGATACCGTATTTCGGGTATGCCAGACAGGACCGCATATTCAAACCCGGGGAACCGGAGAGCGCAAAAGTGATGGCGAAGCACCTTAGCATCGCATGCGACCGCGTGATAACTATAGACATACACAAAGAGACGGTTCTGAAGAACTTCAAATGCCCGGCGACCGATATCAAAGCATCGGGGGCGATCGCCGAGTACTTCGCCGACAAAGGGATCGATATCGTACTGGCGCCGGACGAAGGGGCGGCGGAGAGAGCGAGGGACGTGGGAGAACGTATGGGCGTCCCGCACGACCATCTTGAAAAGGTGAGGCTGTCCGGAACGGAAGTAAGGATAGCGCCGGCGAAGATGGACTGCAGAGGAAAGAACGTTCTTATCGTTGACGATATAATCGCAACGGGCGGCACAATAATGGCGGCGACGATACAGCTCAAAGAGGCGGGGGCGCAAAGCGTCTCCGTCGCGTGCACGCACGGGGTGTTCACCGGGGACTCTATACAGAGGCTCACCGGCGGCAATATCGACGCGCTATTATGCTGCAATACGCTGGAAAGCAAAGTGTCGAACATTTCGGTAGCTTCCACCGTGGCCGAGGAACTGAGGAAAGGGAAGAAGAAAAGGCTGCTTAGGAAGAGCTGATACTATGGGAAAGGACGACAATTTCAGCGAATGGTATAACGATATAGTGGAGAAAGCGAACCTTTCCGACAAAAGATATCCGATCAAGGGGATGAACGTATGGACGCCGTACGGCTGGAAGATCATGAGGTACGTTGACGATCTCATAAGAAAGGAATTGGATGCGACCGGTCACGACGAGGTATGTTTTCCGCTGATGATACCGGAGACGGAGTTCAAGAAAGAGAAGGAGCACATAAAAGGATTCGATTCCGAAGTGTATTGGGTGACGCATGCGGGGCTTAACGAACTGGACGTACGGTTAGTGATAAGACCGACATCCGAGACGGCGATGTATCCCATGTTCTCGTTATGGGTGAGGTCGCACACCGATCTTCCGCTGAAGATATATCAGCTCGTCAACACATTCAGATATGAGACGAAGCAGACAAGGTCGTTCATACGCGTCAGAGAGATACACTTCTTCGAGTCGCACACATGTCACGCGACCGAAAAGGATGCGCAGGAACAGGTGGAAGAGGATCTTGTCATCCTGGAGAAGATAATGGAACGGTTATGCATCCCGTACTCACTGATGGTGAGAACGGAGTGGGACAAGTTCCCGGGAGCGTATTACACCGTCGGACTGGATACGGCGATGCCGAACGGCAGGATGCTTCAGATCGGTTCGATACATCATTACCGCACAAATTTCTCGATACCGTATAACATAACGTACGAGGACACGGACGGGGAGCACAAGAACGTCCATCAGACAACTTACGGGATGTCGGAAAGACTCGTGGGAGCGATGATAGGCGTCCACGGTGACGATAAGGGACTGATACTCCCGCCCCCGGTGGCGCCCGTTCAGGTGGTGATAATACCGATACTTTCCAAAGGGAACGCCGACGCGGTAATAAAAAAGGCGGCGGCGATCGAGAGAACGCTTAAGGATTCCGGTATCCGGGCGAAGCTCGATCTCAGGGACGAGAGACCGGGAAGCAAGTTCTTCGACTGGGAGATCAAAGGCGTTCCGTTGCGTTTGGAAATAGGGATGAGGGACATCGATAACAATGTGGTAACGTTCGCGAGACGCGACAGCGGGGAGAAGGGAACGATATCTTCGGACGATATTGTACCAGGGGTGGAGATGATACTCGAGCTGATAAGAAAGAATATGTACGATAAGGCGTGGAAGATCCAGAAGGAGAACGTCGTCTCCGTCGATTCTGTGAAGGATCTTCCGGAAAGGACGTTAAGGTTCGGATGGTGCGGTTCCGAGGAATGCGGTCACAGATTCGAGGATGAGAACGACCTCAAACTCCTGGGGACGCCGTACATAAAAGAAGGATTCGAAGGTAAATGTATCGTGTGCGGAAGACATACGGATAAAGTTGCATACGCGTCGAGATCGATGTGATCACCGTTCCAGGAAACCTTTCGCTTCCCCGTAGACCCGGTCCGCGGGTTCAAGAGTTACCCAACCGTCCTCTAACGTAAGGATGCCGAAGTTCATACGGTCGGCGAATTTTTTTGTCGCAGAGTCGAATCCTTCGCGGTCTCCGATGCCCGTATCTATTTTCATGACGTAATGATAATCGGCCATCTCGAAGACCATCTTCAGCATAGAGTCGTCCCCGGTGTCCACACCTTTGAACAGTTCCATCCTGCTCAGCAGATCATCATAATTCGTTGCGAATGCGGGTGTGAAATACATTATGCCGGGATATTTTTTCAGAAGGCTGTAATATTGTTTCGTCCCTCCGATCGCGGTGGCGATGCAGTCGTCAACGATCTTACCGTCCTTATCGCGGATTATCGTCATCGGCACCTTTATGTTATCTTTGGCCCAGACGTCGATATCCTTCATCCCGTTGCCGCATAATCCGTAATACAAAGCGATCGCATCCGCGCGTACTTCCATTCTTTTCATCGCCTTTTCCAAGGCGGCCCTGAGGTCCTGCGGTTCCTCGTGGAGCCCGAGGTCCATCATCCATATCACTATCGTGAAACCGTTCTCCTCGATCTTTAACGAACCGTCAAGATATCTTTCCTCATCGATGATCTGATGACGTATATTATTTTTCACAAGTTTCTGTTTAACGCTCTTCGCGTGGCGGTTATCAAGCAGATACACATCGTTTATCTCCTTATCCTTGGCCATGCTGTATATCAGCTCGTCCTCCAGTATCGGGCACGCGATCACTCCGAGAACACCTTTCGCCGTCATCGTATATGTGATACGATGGTCGTATTTAATGTATCAAGCTCATTCCGCATCGCGGAATGTTCCTGATAACACAGGAAAGATTAACCGTGCGCCCGCGTTGAAGGAATGATAAGAATGCCGTTCGAAGAAGACGAATATATTTTTCTCGTGGGTGCCGACGACAGGAAGCATTGGATAAGGGTGTGCTACGGGATGCTCAAGATACCGTCCCTCGGGACGATCGACGGATCGCGGTTCAGAGAGATGGACGACGGAAGCACGATGACGCTGGCCGGATCGGATTTCACCGCATTCCGTCCCGGGACGGCGGACCTGATGGGGTCGCTGGAACGCGGGGCGCAGATAATCGGTCCCAAGGATGCGGCGTCGATAATAATGAACTGCGACATCAAATGCGGCGACCGGGTGCTCGAGGTGGGGGCCGGATCGGGATCACTCACAACGGCGCTGATCAGCGCGGTCGCCCCGAACGGTTCCGTTCACACGCTGGAATTCCGCGAGGACCATGCGCAGCGCGCAACGAAGAACATAAAAAGGACGGGACTGGAAAGGTACTGGAGCTGTCAGATCGGCGACGCAAGGGATGTGAGTATGGACATCACCGCGGATGCGCTGGTGATGGATATGCCGGACCCGTGGGCCGCTCTGAAGAATCTGTCAAAGAACCTCAGGCCGGGAGGGAGGCTCTGCGCCTACGTTCCCAATATGAATCAGATGGAATCCATTGTCAAAGAGTTACGTGCCGAGAATTTTTTCGGTGTCCGCGCGGTTGAGATCATTGAACGCGGCATGGAAGTACATCCCGGGGGCGTAAGACCGTCGTTCGATATGCTAGGGCACACCGGTTACATGGTCTTCGGAAGAAAGAGGGCTTAGGTCCACCACCACTTCGACGTTATCGCCGTCGCCGATGCTGAGCGTCCGTCTCAGATGGAATTTGCAGACGAGTTCCAGCATATCCTCGTAGTGCGACCTTTCGGGAACGACTATGGCGCAATCAAGATTGTGGATCTTCGCTCTGTACGCTATCACCCTGCCGAACGTCCTTCCGTCCTTCTCGAATCCGTCGATGATGTAGCCGGGCATGCTTTTGATAACTTCCAGCCGATCGAGGTCCTCCTTTGCCACTTTTACATTAAGCGTGCCTTCGAACGGCCTGAATCTGAGTTTGTTGAAGAATTGGTCCATGTACTGTTTCTGAGTGATGTAATATCCTCCCTCTCCCATACCGGACGCGATCTTACCGTGCAGTGTAACATTATTGGTGAGTTCGAATATGCGGCGGTATTCGTTATATTCCTTTTTCAGTTCATCCACCCCCGTCTCCGTGATCTTTATACGCTGCCTTCTCGCCCCTATATCGCGTATCAGATATTTCTCATCAAGCAGTTCCAAGATCCTTTTCGACGCGGACTGTTGGCTCATGTCCAGCGCGATGCCTAATTCGCGCGACGAAACGGCAACATAATTGTTAATGCCGCCTAAAAGGGCAATCTTTCTCAAAGCAAACGCGAACTTCTCATCCATCTTGACCTATACGGTATATCAATCTTATTAACTTTACTTTTTATTTGGTTGTGATTTCCAAATTATATCGTTATTTTCCTTATTTTTCTCCATATTAGCATATGTTTCCGCACCCGGATCCGCGTCCTGTCCGAGATACGCCGGACGCGGCGGAACGTGATGTTCCGCGGTCGGAAAGGCAACGGAGCAGAGGATCGCGGCCGTTCCCCCCGCTCCTGAAAAGAAGGGATTTTCTGACAAGTTTATTATAAATTGAAAGTATGTCATAGGAACAAGGTGCAATATATGGATGGAAGACCAAAGAATGTCTTTATCGCTTCGATCTTAGCTCTCTTGGGCGCATTGACGGCGCTGGCGGGGCTCGTCATTTATATGGACATCGGAACAGATGATTTCATAGTGAAAACAGCGTTATACCTGCTGTTGCTGATACTGTTCCTCGCCGTCGCCGGTTCATTATCCAAGGACGGGCAGTGGTCATGGAGATTCCTGATATTCATGGAAGTTCTCTGCGGGGTGTTCCCGGTGGTGGCGTATGTGCTGGAAAAGGTGCCCATTTTCATTGCGGCGGTCCTTGTCGCGCTGGCGTGCCTGATGATCCTGTTCACGGTATCCGGCAAGGCGAGACGCTGGGTCGAGATAGACCGCGTGTGAATCGATCGGATGCAGCACGGACCCGGTATTCCGGCATAAGTACGAGGGCCGCCTTTTACAGGCCCTCGGAGATCTGTTCTCATTTTTAATTTCCCCTGCGGGTCCCCCCGCCGGAGGGACCGTCAGCCGATAGGTCATACGGGACCGATGCAGGGGCCGCACAGGCAGGACAGAGTTCACAGGCCGGGACCGCGCAACACGGTCAAGACCGCCATCTTTTTCTTCGCCGGTACTCCGCCGGCAAGTATCGCGGTCAAAGCATCCGCTGATGAACGAGATAAAAAAGGAAGAACGGCGTTGAAGCCGTTTTATTCTTCGAAGAAGAGCCTTATGCCTTCGATCCCGAGCATCAGGAACAGCATCAGGATGCATGCGGACGCCGCCGCCTCGTAACCGTAGACGATCAGGCAGATTATCGCGGTCGCCAGTATCAGCAGATAGAACGCCGCGAACACCATGCGCTTCCTGACCCAGTCGGATGCGACGATGAACAGCAGCGTTATCGCGCCGAGGATGGCCGCCAGATATTCCGCATATTCCCATATCTCTGCCGCTCCGAGGAACGTCAGTGCTTTCAGGATAAGTACCATTCCCGTCAGGACGGCGAAGAACCCGCTGTACGACCGCAGTCTGCCGCGGGTCATCATTCCCGAACCTACTCCGTAGGCGATAAGGAACAGTCCGCCGAAGAAGCATCCCGCCGAGTAATAGAACGACGTGTCGCCGACGGTCGAATTCCCGAGTAAAAGGCCGGGATCGGTACCGAACGTCCATGACGGGTCCGAGAGTATCGCGAACAGCCAGAAGAACAGGAACGCGGTCATCGACGCCAACGCGGCGAAACCCACTCCGACCTTATGTCTATCCGCCACTCCCCTGCCGTCCGGTGTCGCGATATCCTGCGCACCGTGGTAGACGAACTTCATCCCCTGTAACATGAACAGGAAGAGTATGATGAGCGTTATCACGGTCTCGATGCCGGGCATCCCGGACAGCGGACCTATGTCATAGCCTGCGATGTCGACGGACTCGATGCCGGGCATCCCGAGTATGAAGTAAGTTACAAGCGCGACCAGGATAAGTATGGGCGTTATGACCGCCAATTGTCTGAGGCTGTCCCGCCAGTCATTGACCGCAAGAAGTACCAGACTGATCATCGCCAATCCGAATCCGGTCAAAGCGATCAAGGAATGCGGGTCTCCCACATCCTCCGTGACCACGCCGACAAGAGCGATCATGATCCCGGCTATCACGGCGAACGCGCCGGCGGCCCCAAGTATCTTTTTCTTTTTTGTGAGGACGATAGCGGCACCTGATATCGCAAATAACGCACCTGCGATGATGCAGCCTGCGTTAAAGACCCTGTACGCCATCTGAGAATCAGAGACGCCGAGGTCGCTGAGGTAGTTCGTGCCGAATATCCACGAAATATCGTTCATAGCGGCAAAGAACCAGAACGATGCGAACACGGTCACTGCGATCAAAGCCGTTATCCCGATGAAGACATTCCTTTCTTTCACGAGTGTCATACGAATTTCTCCTGACCCGCGTTAAGCGGGTTCCTTGTGCCACGTTACAACGAACGCAATATTAATGCTTTTCACGCATATTGCGCACGGGCACCCCTATTTTTACTGAATAAATAATAAAAAACTTGGAAAAACTTATTGCGCACCACGCGGTTGCGGAGCACGGAAGCGAACAAATGAGGAACATTTACTTCATCGGCACGGCGGGAAGCGGAAAGAGCTCGTTGGTACGATCGTACAAGGAATGGCTCGATCTTAACGGGATCGATTCCGTTACCGTCAATTTAGATCCCGGGGCGGATTCGTTACCTTACGTTCCGGACGTCGACATCAGGGAATGGATAGATCTTTACGAAGTGATGGACGAATATTCATTAGGGCCGAACGGGGCGCAGGTGGTCTGCGCCGATCTGATGGCGGTGAACATCGGTAAGCTTACGGATGTGCTGGACTCGTTCAGGACGGAATATGCGCTCATCGACACTCCGGGGCAATTGGAACTGTTCGTATTCAGAAATTCATCCAGCGTGATAGTCGAAGCGCTCGGAAAGGAGAGGTCGATGTCGGTGTTCCTGGCCGATCCCATGCTCTGCAGGACGTCCAACGGTTTCATCTCTTCCATGATGCTTTCATCCATAGTTCAATTCAGGCTGCAGATGCCGTCGATGAACATACTGTCAAAATCGGATCTGCTGGATGAGAACGAACTGAACAAAGTATTGCAATGGTTCTCCGACCCGGACGCGTTATACGGGGATATGCTGGATAATGATACTGACCCGCAGACCGTGGTCGGGATGGAACTGTTCAAAGCGATGGAAGGGATCGGAGTTTTCGGGGACATAAGAGCGGTATCGTCCTCGGAATCGTTAGGAATGGAAGAGCTGTACGGGGCGTCGCAGCAATGTTTCTTCGGCGGCGAGGACGCTGACGTGAACTGAAAGGAAAGAATTAAAGGGATCGGTAAAAGGTTTGCGGATCAGGCGAACATCGCGGCCGGAGGTTTGTTTATCCGGTTCTTCTCCGTTTCCATCACTTTGGATTTTGCGCTGTGGAAATCCGACATCGTGACGCATTCCCTGCCTTCGCGGATGGCGAACATCCCCGCCTCGGTGCATATGGATTTTATTTCCGCGCCGGAAGCGCCGTCCGTCATGACCGCAAGCATCTTTATGTCGATGTGGCCGTCGATGTTCATGTATGACGTGTGGATCCTGAAGATCTCCGTCCTTCCCTCGGTGTCCGGAAGACCGATGTCAATGATCCTGTCGAACCTTCCCGGCCTGAGAAGGGCCTCGTCCAATATATCCGGCCTGTTCGTGGCGCCGATTATCTTTATGTTGCTCATCGGTGTGAAACCGTCCAGTTCCGCCAGCAGCTGCATCAGTGTTCTCTGGACCTCGCGGTCGCCGGAGGTGGAACCGTCCAGCCTCTTCGCGCCTATGGAGTCCAATTCGTCGATGAATATGATGCTCGGTGCTTTCTCTTTGGCGAGGTCGAACAGTTCCCTCACGAGTCTGGCCCCTTCTCCGATGTACTTCTGCACCAGTTCGGAACCCACGAGTCTGATGAATGTCGCTTTCGTTGCGTTAGCGACGGCCTTCGCCATTAACGTTTTTCCCGTTCCGGGAGGACCGACGAGCAATACGCCCTTAGGCGGCTCTATCCCCACCTTTTTATACAGTTCCGGACGGAGCAGCGGGTCCTCGACGGCTTCCCGAAGTTCCATCATCTGTTTCCCGAGCCCTCCGACATCGTCGTACGTGATGACCGGTTTGTCTATTATCTCCGCACCCGTCACCACAGGGTCCAACGGGGCCGGCAGAACGTCCATCACGGCAAGCGTCTGCTTGTTCATCGAAACTCTGGAGCCGGGGATCAGATCGTCCTTCGGTATGTATTCCGACACGGAAACAATAAAATCGGGACCGGTCGAACTTTTCACGACAACACGGTTATCCGAAAGAAGGTCTCTCAGAGTGCCGATGATCAGCGGAGGGCTTCTCAGCCTTTCCATCTCCGTCTTCAGCCGTTTAAGTTCTTTCTGCGCCCTGAACAGTTCACTGTCGGCGGACCGCTTTTCCGCTTCTGCGGAATTCATCTCTTCCACAAGTCTGCGGTTCCTGTCCTCCAGGGAGATTATCTTCTCCTTCAGCTCGGACATCAGTTCTTCATAAGTTTCTTTCATGTGCGGACTGCCTCTTTTTATTTTATATCCTATTGGTGCGCATATATTATTAAATTTTCCTGTCTTTATGCCCGTTACTATAAGCATTACGCAATAATATGCGGGACAATTAGATTTAATTATCACAATAGTATCGGGAAAAACGGAGAGATACGATGATCTGCGAATTGTGCGGAAAGGAAGCGGGTCCGACCAGGCCCGTGTTCATCGAGGGTACGAAACTGCATGTGTGTCAGAACTGCATGAGATTCGGCGAGGAATATAAGGCGCAGAGCGGCGGCAAGGCGGCCGCGGGCGCACCGGCGCCGAATGCCACGGTGATAGAGGAAAGGCTGCAGAGGCGCGAGAAAAGGATGCAGACCAGGGACGTATACGCTTCGGCGCAGTCCGTCGAGCTGGTGGAGGATTACGGACACGTGATCAGAGAGGCCCGTATCGCGGCCGGCATGGACCTAGAACAGTTCGCCGCTTCGATATACGAAAAGAAAGGGATACTGGCCAAAGTGGAGGCGAACGATCTTATCCCGGAAGAGAAACTGATGAGGAAGATCGAAAAGGCGCTGAACATCAAGCTGACCGAAGCGGTCCAATCCGGCGGCGGGACGAACAAACAGCAGTCTTCGAAGATGACGCTGGAGAACTTCATCAAAAAAGAATGAACATCGCGTAACGCACATCATCTTTTCGAGATGATGTCATACACCTTGTCCAGATGACCGGAGACATCAACGCCGTTCTCCCTCAGCATAAGGAGAGCGGCTATCTCGATATCCGCGTTGATCCGTTTCTGTATCGAATTTATCGAGATGATGAAATCCTTTCTTTTAATTCCGAGGCCCTCGGCCTCGGCCATCAGTTCCGACAGCATATCGTCTCCAGCCGCCGGTGCGGTACGCACGGCGGACGACGGACGTTTTTCTTTTTTAAGCATATCCGCCGGCGGCCTGAACCCCAGCGGAACGTCGACCGAGCGCAGATCGAACGCCGGTCTGAGATATTCGCCGTCCTTTTCAAGAACTTTCTCCGAGAGGAGCAATGACAGCAGGACCTCCGTGTCGGCGGGAGGCATCCACCTGAGGTCCATGGATATCCCCATAACGAACTCCCTTTCGGTGACCACGCTCTTACCTTTGTTCCTGAAGAATGCGGCGGCCGTGTACTTAAGGAGGCTCACGTTATCACGAAACACGATTCGGTATAAAACCGCACGCATCCATATTTCTGACCAGTTTTAAATACAAGCGGAAATCTCCGCTCTCCCGAGGAGAAAAGATGTCCGGCAAGATCACAGAGGCGATCGTATTTCTGAACGGGGCGCAGATATCGCGCACGGAGAGATTCGAACTGAAGAAGGGGATGAACAAGCTCGTGTTCCGGGACCTTCCGTCCGATATGAACGATAAAAGCGTGACGGCGTCGTCGGACGGAAAATGCAAAGTTCTTTCGGTGACCTGCGGAACGGCATATGCGAAAGCGGCGGACGAACGCATATCGGACCTTTACAAAAAGCTGGAAGAACTGACCGACGAACTGAACGGGGCGCAGAGGCTTCACGGGGTGCTCTCGGAAGAGGAGGACCTGATAAGAAAGAACACGCAGACGCCCGCCGGAAAGATATATCGATCGAATGATATGAAAGAAGCGGTCGCATTTTTCAGAGAACGCATGGCATCCTTATGCGCCGAGAAGATGGCGTCGGAAAAGAAGATGGAAAGACTGTCGGAAAAGATATCGGACATCCGGACGCAGATAGGTATAAGCGACAACGAGAGAAGAAGGTCCCACGCTGAGATAGAGGTACATTCGGATGACGGAACGGGATCGGAACTGACGATATCGTATTACACAAAAAGAGCGGGCTGGACGCCGTATTACGACATCAGGGTGAAGGATGTCGACAGTCCGGTGTCGATATCGTCCAAGGCCACCGTCCGCCAGAGCACGGGAGAGGATTGGAATGATGTTTCCCTTGTACTGTCGACCGGAGACCCGGCCGTCGGAGGGAACGCTCCGGAGCTAATGCCGTGGTACATCGATTTCTATGAGCCCAACGTGACCAGGTCCCGTAAGAACAAAGCGGAATTCCAGGAGTTCAACGTCGACGTGCCTATGGCGATGGAAGCGGTCTCCATGAAAGGATTCATAAGCGATCCCGAGGACGAGAGGGTAGGACCGTCCGAGAACGTAACGAGCGTCGAATATACGATGAGAACGCCGTATTCGATACCGTCGTCGGACGACGGAAGGTCCGTTGATATAGCGTCATACGAACTGGAAGCGGAATATGTTTACAAAAGTGTCAGAAAACTCGAGAAGGATGTGTTCTTGTTAGCGTCGGTGAAGCAATGGGAACATCTTAACCTGATCGCCGGAGAGGCGAACATCTTCTTCGACGACAAGTTCGTCGGTACGACGTTCATCGAACCCCGCAAAGCGGAGGAAGGACTGAAGATATCTCTGGGCCGCGATAAGAACATCATCGTTACGAGGACAAGAGGAAAGGATCAGACCGCCGCGGGGATGATGTCGCAATCCGTGAAGGTAAGCAGAGAATGGACGCTTACGGTGAAGAACCTGAGAAAGCAGAAAATAAACATAGTCCTCGAGGATCAGATACCCGTGTCGGTGAACAAGAGCATCGTCGTCGATCCGGTGACCATATCCGGCGCCGCACACGACAAAGATAAGGGAAAGCTCGAATGGGAACTGACCTTGGAACCGGCGGAAACGAGATCGTTCCAAGTGAGATATACGGTCTCGTACCCGAAGGACAGGACGGTGCTGCTCGAGTGAGACCGAACTGGGAACAGCGGAAAAAAAGAGACGGTCCGCCGGTCCGCGGCACAGGCGCCGCCCCCCTTCGGGATACAAAATCTTTATAAGGGGGTGCCTAATATCAGACAACTCCCGTATGGTGAACTTATGAAGTACACAAGATTCGAGAAGGCAAGGATCATCGGTGCGAGAGCGCTTCAGATATCGTTCGGAGCGCCCGTTCTCGTTGAATATCCGGCGGAACTGCTGGACCCGAT
>WRKA01000171.1 GCA_009778265.1 Methanomassiliicoccaceae archaeon
GCATCAAGCAGCGCCGGGTGCGATCTGCATCTCTGTTCGACGAGCTCCCAAAGCCGTCCCTCTAAAATGTATCTTTTGATAAGCGCCAGTTCTTTCACTATCTCGTAAAGATTGTGCCTCGCTATCAGTTTCGTCCTCTCGGCGGCCGTCATTTTTTTTAACGAGTCCAGCGTCTGATGCATGCATGCGGGGCATTTGCAGTCCAGGGAGTGCATGTCCTGCAAACGGTACGTGCCGTCGATGAACATCATCCGGTCATCCCTCGCGAATTTCGCGTATGAAGCGGAATCGAACATGTCGCATCCCAAAAGAACGGCCAGCGACAGCACCATCGGATGACCGGCACCGAAAAGATGTACGGGACGGTCCGGGGATGCGCCCTTCTTGGAAGATATTATCACATCCACGAGTTCTTCGTAACGATATTGCTCCATTAACGGGACCACACCGCCTATCGGATGTACGTCCACGTCCATCGGACGCATCTTCCGCGCGCACATCTCTCTCAGGTCCGGATAGACGGAACCCTGAATGACGCCGGCGATCATCATATCCCCTTTCATCAGCGCGGCCTTCTCTGTCCTTTCCAGTGTGACATCTATCGATCCGGCGGTCTCCTCCTTCGTCCAGAACGGTTCCGTGAATATGTCCAATACCGTACCGATATCGCTGCCGATGCTCTTCTGGAACTCTATTATCTCTTCGTTGGAGACCTCCACCTCGCCGTACATGTGCGACTGGAACGTTCCGGAATCGGTCATGACGATCCCCGGAAAATCAAGGAGCGCGTGGAGTCCCTCGCTCTGCGCCCTTCTCTTAAGATCGTCGCTGTTCTTTATTATATATGAATTGGTGATAAGCGCCCCGAAACCGAACTCTTCGTATAATTCTCTCGGCGTGACGGTAAATATCTTCGGATTTACCACGGGCAGCAGTGCGGGCGTCTCCAGCACGCCGGCGCGGGTCTCGAATCTTCCTATTCTGGCGAGACCGTCCCTTCTTATTATTTCGAACATCGTCCCTGTGATGTGCATGCGGATTTAAAGCATTCCGTTCCGGATCTCCGGAAGCAGGCATTCAGCATTTACGGGATTGTGAGTGGCAGAGGAACGGCGGTCATTCATCATTCTTGTTCGCGTCGGCGTAAGCTTTCGATATCGCGTTCTTCATCAGTACGTCGGGGATGTCCTCCGCATATTCTCTGTCCCAATCCGTCGTCGGCCTTCCGAACCTTACCATGTTAGGTCCCATCGCGGGATCGCAGTCATCCGATTCGAGCATCTTTATCTCCAGACCTTTCAGTATCTCAGAGACATCTTTTCCGTTTATGGTCACGGAATTCCTCTCGCCGTCCGATGCGATCGAATCGATATACTCGGCGGATATTCCCGCGGAACGCATATCGTCCACAAGTCCTTCCAGATAGTACCGCATCTCGGACGTGTTCCTTCTTCCGTTCTTTTTCTCCGATCCCTTATATCTGTATTCGATCGTGATCTTCGCCATATGTATTCAGATATCACGCGAGTCAATAAACATTCTTCGGACGGTATCGGGAACAAAAAATTCTTTTAAGCATAAAATATGAGAAAACTGTATATTTACGATGTCCATAACAGAACATTGATGACAGAGGAATATAAGATGGTAATAGTGGTCCGTGCGGACCTGGGTATGTCCAAAGGGAAAACGGCGGCGCAGGCGGCGCACGCCGCCGTCAACGTCTCGCTGGCGTCGATGAAGAAGAATCCCGACGCTTTCGAGATATGGACGCACAACGCATATCCGAAGATCGTGCTGAAGGTGAAGGATGAGCGTGAGCTGTTCGAGATAAAATCATTCGCGGACGCCGCCGGTCTTATAAATTCTGTGATCACCGACGCCGGAAGGACGGAGATCGCTCCCGGCACGGTCACGTGCATGGCGATCGGTCCGGACGCCGAGTCGAAGATAGACAGGGTGACGGGCGAACTGCCGATGCTGTGAACCGATGAGTATCACGGACGGCGGTCGCGGTATCGGTTATGAGTTATCAGAACGGTACGTCCTCCGTTCCGGCAGGGCTCAGAGGTCCACTCTCTGCGCCAGCATCGACGGCATATACAGTTTGCGGAACGGCTTGTCGCCTATCTCTTTTCTGACGGAAGCCGCAAGCTCGTCCGCCGTCATTGTGACATCGTTATTCTCCGATCTGACGTAAACGCTCAGTTCGCCGCTCTCCGCTTCCTTATCCCCTATGACGGCGGCATATGAGCACCAGTCCTGTTTCGAACGTCTCACCTTTTTACCCACGGTGGCGTCAGTATCGTCGACGGAGACCCGTATGCCCTTCGCTTCCAATTCTTTCGCGATCTCGACCGCCTTATCAAGATGCGCGCTCGTGACCGGCATGAGTCTCACCTGTTCCGGGTTTATCCACACCGGCAGGAAACCGGGGACCCCGCTCTTCTCGATACCGACGGCGGTGTCCAGCAGAGTGTACAGATATCTTTCGATGGTGCCGATGACGGCGGTATGCAGTATCACGGGATTGATCTTCTCGGCGTTCTCGTCCGCATATGTGATCCCGAATCTCTTCGCATTCCCGATGTCTATCTGAACGGTGCCTATCTCCCTGGCCCTCTTCATCTGGTCTATTATGTGATATTCTATGTTAACGGTCCAATAGTAATTGATGCCTTCCGGATAGAAGTGGATCAGCGCGGGACGTCCGTGTTCTTTGCAGAGATCGACGATCAGATGTTTGTTCTCCTCGTATGCTCTCTTCGACGAAAAGTTAACAAGCATATCATATTCGCGTCCCAGCGCTTCGATCTCGTCATATATCCTGCGGTCGAGCATCTTGAATTTGTCCCTCGCCTCATCCTCGTCCCTGCATACCACGTGGAGATCGGGCATGTTGAGACGTCTCGTCCTGAAACAGAGCATCGTCTCCCCGGACTGTTCCAAACGGTAGGAATCGGCAACTTCGAACGCACCGAAGGGAAGCTGGCGGTAACTTATGTTCCAGTTCCTCATCATCGCGAACTGCTGATGGCACGCCGCATATCTGAGGATGAACGATTTCTTTCCGGTGTTCACGGTATAAAGACGGTCGCCGAAGAGATCGGCGTGCTCTTTCACCGCCGGTTCGTCCAGGGAGAACATGTTGGTCCCCTTCACCATATATACGGGAAGATCCACGTCGTTCACTATCTGCGTGGAATAATCGGAGACGAGATCGAACATCAATGCCCCGTGAGGCGTGAGGCACATGTGGCCGACGTCGCTCATGGACTCCCACTGTATCCCGAATTTTTTGCATAACCGCAGATATTCGGGCTCTCCCTTCAGAGGCTCGTTCTCTTTTCCGAGCGCCTCCTTGGAGATCATCTCCATCATGCACGCACTTCCGTTACTGAAATCGCCGACCTGAACTTCTCTGCCGTCCGGCATAAGGATGAAGAATGTCTCCTCTCCTTTCGTTTCGGGCTTCGCTTCCTTGCCCCTGAAATCCCTGGACAGTTCGGAGAGCGGATGCCCCTTGCATTTTACGGAAAAGGATTTGTACCACCCGAACGGCGCTCTTGAAACTTCCGTGCCTTTCGATCTGACCATCTCCTCCATCAGTTTAAGGATCTCGAGACACGCTTTCGGTTTTGCGAGATCGCTGCTCAGGTGGGCGTACGGATATATCATGACGCGTTCCGCGCCCACGCGTTTCGCCGTATCCAAGATATCGGCGACGGCCTCCGCGGAGACCTGCGCCTTTCTTCCTTCATCGTCGCTTTCGACGGTAACAAAAACGACAAGCACCTCGTCCATCCTGCGGCTGTGCATGTCCTCGGTGATTTCTTCGGCAACCGGTGTCTTCTTCTTAGATTCGAACTCCATTGAATCGGCGTGGATGTATAACGTTCTCATGAGACCATATCCGTTCTCTGTTCTTTTTTCACCCTTTACGGCGGGCAATGTTTGCTGTACAATACCTATATGCTATTAAAACGAACGTATTGGGAAAAGTAAACCTTTTAATAACCCTCAGGCATTGCGACCAGTAGGTAATCATGTCCGACGATAATGATGCTCCCAGGAAGAAGGGAAGGGATCCGATACTTATGGTGGGGACGATAGTCCTCGTTGTGGCGTTCGTAGTGGTCATAGGCGGATACGCGTACGGTGAATTGGTCACGGAGAATAAAGGACCGGCACAGTACGGGGACACGGTCAAAGTGAATTATGTGGGAAGCTACTACGGCTACTATATCGACGATAACGGTAACGCCGACATAAATGCGGCGATATTCGACACGTCGCTCTGGTCCGTCGCCAAATATTACGACAATGATGACCTTGACGATAAGTACACATTCAGCTGGGAGTTCACGAAGAAGGCGGAGAATGACTGCAATCCGCTTGAAACGAAGATCGGCGAGCATAAACTGCTGATAGCGTTCGAGAACGCGCTGATCGGGATGAAACCCGGCGACACTAAACGCATTACGATAAATGACGAGGACGGCTACGGCAGGGTCGCGGAAGCCAACGAGAGGGTATGGGATAACGACGGCTCCGAAGAACTGGCATATAACGAACAGATGTCCGTGCCCGTATTCATAGCGACGTTCGGACTCACGAGCGCCCCGGCGGGAATGTATTCGGACCTGCTGCATCCCTACGGATGGAAGTGCGACGCGGTCGTGAACAGCGACGGTTCCGTCATCGTGACGCATAAAGTGGTGGTGGATGAGACGTACGACAACGACAACGCTTCGATGCACGTCACGATATCTCCTGGTTCTGACGGGTCAAAGTTCGCCATGTCGTTCACCTTCGATACGAAGGCCGATCCGGCGGAGGGAGGGATACAGCTGATCCAGTTCAAATACGAAGGCGTTACGTATTATATCACCGAGATCGACGACGCTGCGAACACGTTCACCACAAAGAGGACCGATGAAAGGGTGGGCATGACGCTGTACTTCGTCATCACAATGACCTGAGACATCGATCGCGTTCCTTTTTGGTCCCGTTGATCAGATGATCTCTTCGATCTTTTTCTTAAGATCGCCGAGGTCCTTGCCGAGCATGCGGATCATCGGTCCTTTCCTTTCGTTCCCGAGGTCGTATATCGCGTCGGGCATCGACCCGAGGCTGCCTATCGCCATCGACGTCAGATCGCCGAGCCTTGCGTTAGGGTATCTTTTGCGGTCCAGGAACGTCAGCGTTAACCCTACCTCCTCCATCACGTCGAGAAGATCGTTATCGTACCTGATGTTCATTCCCGCCCTCATGTCGTCGTCGTATCTCATCGCCGCCAATATCATATACGATATGTGTTCCGCAGCACCGTAAACGATGCCGCCGTTCCTTACGGGGCGGTCGTGCGACACCGTTATCTTACCCTCCACCGCGGCGACATCGCCCGCATCCTTGGCGCCCTGTCTCGCGTAGGCGATGTTCATGCCGATGTTCGGCACCCACGACACGGGGATCGATCTCAGAATGGCGTCGACGGCGGTATCCATGCCTTTCCTCACATCGTTATCATGGTCCTTGCGTCCGGTGTTCACGGTGGGGTCCACAAGCCTGTCGCCTTTGCCGACGGAGTACATGGAAGCGATCGAACGCTGTATCAGTTCTCGTGAAATGAGTATGGAGTTCACCATGTCCGTGTCCTTCGCCAGATTCGCCGTTATGTAAGCGGACAGCGTACATCCGCCGCCGTGGCCCGCCCTGTCCAGCCGCGGATATTCGAATCTTTTGAACTCCGCGCCGTGATATAATATGTCGACGACATTCGACGACCCCATATGCCCGCCCTTCAGGTACACGGAATTACCGTCCTTCCCCATCAGTTCGCACGCCCTCATGGCGTCGTCCTCGTTCTCTATCTCTATGCCGGCGATCGCTTCCGCTTCGAATCTGTTAGGCGTTATGAGATCGCACATAGGCATCAGTTCATGTTTTATCGAACTCACCAGTTCCTTCACGGAGAGACTGCCGCCGACGCCCGCCGTCAGTACGGGATCGACAACAAGAGGTACCGAAATGCCGGAAAGGCGTTCCGTCACCGCCGCCGCGATCTCCGGAGAGTACAGCATACCCGTTTTCACGGAACGCACGTCGGAATCCGAAAGAACGGAATCCAATTGCGATAATATCACATCGCACGGAACAGGCATTATCGACGACACGGAAACGGTGTTCTGCGACGTTATGGCGGTAATGACGGTATGAGGGTGGACGCCGAGCGAGCTGATCGCTTTTATGTCAGCTTGGATCCCCGCGCCGCCTATCGGATCCGATCCGGCAATTGAAAGAGCACATCTCATTGTTAGGTTATCGTCTTACGTATTAAAAGTACAACCGTTAACCTCATCGGGCGAAACTAAGGAACGGCGTCCGGGAACGGCGGAGCGTAACAAAAATTAGATGAACTCATCACGTATAACTATCCGAGGCGGCACCGCCGGAGAGGAAAGGAATGACCGACGAACGGAAGAACAAAGCGGAGGATGCGTCAGAACGTTTCGGTAAAGGATACTACTGTTCGCAAGCTATATTATCGGCATACTGCGCCGATCTCGGTCTCGACGGGAAGAGTGCGTTAAAGATATCATGCGGACTCGGCGCCGGGATGGGGAGGACGGGCCAAACATGCGGCGCGGTGACCGGCGCGTATCTTGTGATCGGTCTGAAACACGGGAGCACCTCGCCCGATGACAAGGAAGCGGTGGAAAGAACGTTCTCGCTGATACAGGAGTTCGACAGAATTTTCACAGAGGAACACGGGTCCGTGAACTGCCGTGAACTTCTAGGCGCCGATCTGCGGTACGGGGACCAGGCGGCAGCCGGAGAAAAGGTGAAGGCGGTATGTCCCCGGCTCGTTAAAGATGCGGCCGAGATATTAGAGCGGATACTCTGAACCCGCCGGCATCGAAAGAATGACGAATGTCATATCCTGAGCAGGGCCTTACCGACCGCTTCCGCCGTTCTCAAAGGGACATCGGACATCTTCGCATATACTTCCCATTCCGAGGCGGCCGACGATACCGTATCGATGATATCGTCCGGGTCCCTTATTCCAATGCTTTGTGCGAAGGTTGTGAGATCTTTGCGGTCTATGAGATCAAGCTTCCCGTTCACCGACATCTGATGACGATGCGTCCAGTAATTTTCGGGATCGTAAGCGAATGTGATGTCATAAGCGGGCGAGAGCCTCCATTTTCCGTCCTTTCCCATAAGGAAGGAGAAGTTCTTCGTGTGATCGTCCTGATTTCTCATGACGACGTTGAACACCATCCTGCGGTACATCTGTTCCATGTCCCCGTACGGCAAACGGAGCAGACGCATCACGGCGAACATATCCTCGTAAGAGTATCTGCCGGGAACTCTGAAGTCGTAATGCGCCAATGCGCAAAGTGTCTGCATATGTGTCCTTTCACCGTTCCGGCGGTCGAAACGTTCGGTCATGAAGTGCGCCCTGCTCCCGGTGTCGAGAAGACGGCATCTCGTCATTTCGATGCCGCAGGCCTTCGCCATCTCGTGATATGCGTATTCCACACGGCAGTATCCTTTCTTTTTTTCCTTCTCGGTATCAAATTTTATGATCCAATATCCGAATCCCGGAGGCAGGTCCGTCTGCCCCGATCTTATCTCTCCGGTATCCTCGTTCAGTCCGACCGTCGCTTTCGCTCTGGCACCGCCGGCCGATGTTCCGACGCTCAGCAGTTCCTGTAATCCCTTATCGTCAAGGTCCGCGCGGAAATCCGATCTTCTGAGGAGGATCTCGGCCGCCAGCGAAGATAGGCTGTCGGCATCGATCGGTCCGTCCTTATGCGGGCCGCCGACGGACGGACGATACTCAAGCGCCCCCATCCCTCTTTTTCCGACGTAGCATAATCTGTCCAAGGGGGTGAACTCACTCTTCGGTATCCCTTTGCCGGATAACCAGGTGTCGATCAGTTCGTTGCCGAAGCTGTCGGGAAGGGAATCGGACAGCATACCGGGAAGGCCCTGATACGTCTCTCTGTTCAGGGACCCGAACTCGAATATCCGGCCGGAGAGGGGCATGGTCAGCGGCGCCGGTCCATGACCTTTCTCCAGGAATGACGGATCGTATTGGAACCTGGCGTACTGTCCGTCCCTGACCCAGTACGCATACCCCGCAAGGGCATCCCACATCCTGACCTCCGTGATCTTCTCTTTCGCCGTAGATATCACCTTTTGCCGGTGGCCCGCTGAGGTTCCTTGCCGCGCATCTTCGCCAGCATAACGGGACTGACGCCTTCCTCTCTGAGCAGTTCGTTCAATCGGTCGAGCATGCCCACCCCTCTGATCAGGGCGATGAATGTGAGCATCGTGATATTTTTTCCCGATTCCGCGTCTCCGATCGTTTTTTTATTGACGCCGGTGATCTCCTGCAGTTCCTCTCTTGTGATGTTCATGTTGAGTCTTGCGGTCCTGATCCTTTTCCCTATCCGCGATATGATCTCGTTGTCCGAAAGGAAATACGGGTCCGAATGCTGTTCCATGACGTATGTGATGCCGTACAGGTAGATAATATTTACTGATTAAATTAACATATTATTATCTTTAATGCCAATATTGATAACAAATAAACTTATATGTTAAATTAAATCAGAGAGTAATAACAGAACGGAACGAACAGCGGTCCGATCTGCCGTCCCGCGGCCGTACGATACTGCGGGAAAATTCACAGGGAACAATGAAAGTTCTCCTGCACAGGAAAACTTCCAAGATCCTCATATCCCGAGGTAATGTGATCTCTGTGAGAAAGAGGAGCTCCGGTCCGTTCCGAGATACTCCTCCGGACAGACGAAGGTCAGCGGCGTTCCGCATCATTTTTTCACCGCGGACAGCGGAGGATCATCCGGCGGCCAGACGGTTATCTGGACGCATCCGGAGGTCCGGATCTTCAGCGTCGCCGAATCGGAGTTAACAGCGATAATATTAAATATACTTGGTTGAAATATATAAAGCTACTAATTAGTAATATAGCATATACTATTTTTATATCGAATATATTAAATATTTTTCTTTGCATCATTACGCCGAGGAAACATAACGGCATTCCGCCATTATTTTTCACACGAAAGGAGTGATCAGAATGAAAAAGGGGGAGAATTTCCTTATCGTGAATGATAGGGGAAGGGGGAGGAGAGGACAATGAAAAAAATGCTCTCGGCATTAGTTGTCCTTGTAATGCTCATGACCGCCTTCGCGCCGATGTTCGGTAATATACTGAACACGGACGGAGGGGACGGCAGCGGTGACGGCGACACCGCTCTGTCAGATAATTTCGCAGGTTATACGCCGATATCCGCGCCGTATCAGCTAACATTGATACCAAGCGGATGCACAGGGAAATATTATCTTACAAATGACATAGATTTTGGCAATATAGATCTGAACGGCGGGATCGATCTGATGTTAAAGCCCGTAGTTCAGCAGACAATTCTTAGATTTGAGCTCTACTGGAAGGACGGAAGCATGTGCTCGACCTATGATTGGATGGTCTGGTTCGACGGACAGTTCAACAAAGGCACCAATTTCGTGGTCCCGTTCGACAGTATCAACAAGTCGGGAACATTCAATGTATGCATAGCGGGAACGGTAGAGGACAGAAGGACCATCCCGTTCACAAAATACGATTTCACGTTCGAAACGGAAATTGTGATGACAAATAACTATGTTCAGACGCCGTCCATGAAATTCCACAGCAACGGGAATTTCGATCCGATCAAGAACTTCGGCGGAATATTCGACGGTAACGGTCACGTGATCAAAGGACTGGACATAAGGAAGTTCTCGTCCGGCGGCTTCATGTGGGCGGGTCTCTTCGAGAACCTCGACGAGTGTGCAGTTGTACTTAATCTCGGTGTGACCGGCGGGTCCGTGCTCGCGGCGACGAGGACCGCGGACTTCATGATGATCGGCGGTATAGCCGGCGAACTGAACGGAAAGATAGTGAACTGTTACAACGAGAACAAAGTATCCGCGTACTCGACGAATACCGTGTATGGCGGAGGTATGGTCGGCTGGTCCAAAGGATTCATATCGGATAGTTACAACAAAGGCGACGTATCCGTAACGTCGATCGGCAGTTTTACTTCCACGACCCCAACTCTCATAATTTACCTGTCGGGATGTTACGATAAGGTTAAGATGTACACAATACCGACAAGCGGTGCCGCTCCGTCGAACCCCAACGCCATATATGCAGGCGGTATCGTGGGCCGTAACGACACCGGTTCCGGCACGTGCGTGATAAACCAAACATACAACACCGGTAAGGTCACCGGATACAACAACATCGGCAACACATACCTCGGAGGACTGATCGGTTATGCGTACGCCAACATGACGACGATCACCGACTGTTATAACAGAGGGGACGTCAACGGGCATGCGGGCTATCAGGTGTACACCGGCGGGATCGGCGGTAACATATACATCAAAGCCGTGATATCCAACTGTTACAGCACCGGTAAGCTGACGGCGGTGACGACACACACGTATCCTCCGTTCATAGGCGGGATATTGGCATACGCGGACATAGAGGGAGATATACAGATATACAACTGTTATTATCTTAAGACAACGGCAGACTCCATCTGCGTCGGCAAACCGCTGGTCGACACCGGCAGCGGCAACTCCGTACCGAGGAAGTACGACCCCAACCAGTTCTCCGGCTCGAAGTCGGCCACCGAAATGAGACCGACCCTTCAGACGGCGATCGACAACAACTCGATATACTACAGAGGGACGACATACCGCACAGGTAACACATCGATCCCCGGATGGGACTTCAACAACATATGGACCATAATCCCGGGTATGAACGATAATTACCCGTTATTCAAAGGAACGGGATCGGTCTCCGCGACGATCTCCGGAACGGTCACGTTCAACGGAGCACCGTACATAGGCGCCGTCGTCACATACACGATCAACGGCGTCCAGAGTTCCGTTCTGACGGGCACTGACGGAAAATACTCGATCAGCGTGATGACCGGCGATCAGTTCGCATTCGTCAGCATCACATCGGTAAACGGTGCGCTCAAGTATTTCGGAACATTGCCGTCGTTCACCGTGACCGGCGATTCGGTACACAATTTCGCGTTGGACTACGACAAAACGAAGAAGTTCACGGTCTCCGGAACGGTCACGTTCAACGGCACACCGTTAAGCGGTGCGATCGTTATGTACTCGATCAACGGAGTTTACAGCTCAACGACGACCAACTCATCCGGAAAATACTCGATCAGTGTTTATTCCGGAGATTACTTCGTGTTCTCCAATGTGGTGTCGGCGAACGAGGCACTCAGGTACTTCGGAACGTTGGAATCATTCAGAGTGATGGGCGATTCGGTACACAATTTCGCATTGGATTACGATACGTCGAAGGAATTCACCGTCTCGGGAACGATAACGGTCGATGGCACACCCATTCAGGGTGCGGTCGTCACATACACGATAAACGGCGTCCAGTATACCACGACATCCAACGCATCCGGAAAATATTCGATAAATGTTCATTCCGGAGATAACTTTGCGTTCATCAGTATCGTATCGCTCACGTTCTCGCGTGAGTACAGCGGACCTTTGCCGTCATTCAGAGTGGACGGTAATTCGACACACAATTTCGAATTGAACAAGTATATCAACGCTGATTTCACCGTTTCCGGAACGGTAACGTTCAACGGCAATCCGTTGAGCGGTGCGATAGTCACGTACAAGATAAACGGAATTCAGAACGTCGCGGTGACCAACGCATCCGGAAAATACACGATCAACGTTAAAGCGGGCGATAACTTCGAATTCCTCAGCATCGTATCGGCGAACGGGGCGTTCAAGTATTTCGGATCTCTGCCGGCATTCATCGTGACCGGCAACTCGGAATACAATTTCGCGTTGGACCATGACATAATGAAGAAATTCACTGTTTCCGGAACCGTATCATTCAACGGAGCACCTGTTTCGGGTGCTGTGGTCACATACATGATAAACGGTATTCAGAATGTCGCGGTGACGAACTCATCCGGAGTGTATTCGATAATTGTGAGCAGCGGCGATAACTTCGCGTTCGTGAGCATCCTGTCATCAGATCAGGCGCTCAAGTACTTCGGAACTTTGCCGTCGTTCATAGTAGAAAGCGATTCGACACACAATTTCGTATTGCAGTACAACGACATCAACTTCACCGTATCAGGTACCGTCACATTCAACGGATCACCCGTAAGCGGGGCGGTGGTGACGTACAGGATCGGAACGACACAATATACGGCGTATGCGGACGCATCCGGAAGATATTCGATCGCTGTTCACGCAGGTGATCAGTTCGCTTTCGTTAGTGTTACGTCATCGAACGAGGCGCTCAAGTACTTCGGAACGCTTACGTCATTCACTGTCTTAGGGAATTCAGTACACGATTTCGCACTGAACTACGATACATCGAAGAGATTCACCGTATCGGGAACGGTATCGTTCAATGGCAGTCCGTTAAGCGGTGCTGTCGTAACATACAGGATCAACGGTGTCCAGAACACCGCGGTGACCAACTCTCTCGGAAGATATTCGATCGATGTATATTCCGGTGATAATTTCGTATTCGTCAGCATTGTATCGCAGAACGGAGCATTCAAGTTCTTCGGAACGCTTCCGACATTCACAGTGGACGGGGATTCGGTACACGATTTCCCGCTGGACTATGACAGAACGAAGAAGTTCACCGTCTCGGGAACGATAACGTTCGAAGGCGCACCCGTTGCGAATGCCGTCGTGACATACACGATAGGCGGCGTTTCGCATACCGTATATTCCGACGCATCCGGAAGATATTCGATCGATGTATATTCGGGCGACGTCTTCGCGTTCGTCAGCATCGTATCGCAGAACGGGGCGCTCAAGTATATCGGAACATTACCGTCATTCATTGTTACGAGCGATATGACATACGATTTCGTATTGGACTACGACATAACGAAGAAGTTCACCGTCTCGGGAACGGTAACGTTCAACAGCAACCCTGTGAGCGGTGCGATAGTTACGTACAGGATCAACGGTGTCCAGAACACCGCGGTGACGAACTCATCCGGAAATTACGCCATAACCGTAAGCAGCGGCGATAACTTTGTATTTGTTAGTGTTACGTCAGCGAATGAGGCGCTCAGGTACTTCGGAACTCTGTCATCATTCAGAGTGATAGGTGATTCGGTACACAATTTCGCACTGGACTACGATACGTCGAAGAAATTCACCGTTTCCGGTACAGTAACGTTCAACGGCAGCCCGGTAAGCGGAGCTGTGGTGACGTACAGGATCGGAACGACACAATTCACCGCATACGCGAACGCATCCGGAGTTTATTCGATAACCGTGAGCAGCGGCGATCAGTTCGCTTTCGTTA
>WRKA01000172.1 GCA_009778265.1 Methanomassiliicoccaceae archaeon
TCTTCATCGGATACGAACTCCTTTGCGATATCGGCTGCCTCTTCCGGTCTGTTCCTTTTTATCAGGGAGGCCAATATCGCCGACAGAACGCCGGCATCGTTCCTAAGCCGTAAGGCGTTCTTGTATTCCTCAACCGCCTCCTGTCTCTTACCCAGCATGTCAAGCGAATATGCAAGGTCCAGGACGGTATCCGCATTCGCCGGGTCCATCATAAGTATACGCTGGCACATCTCCTGCGATCTGTCATATTCTTTCAGCTGTATGCGCAGGTCCTTCATAACTATCAGCGACCCGATATGACCGGGATCCAGTCTCAATGCTCTCTCTCCCTCCTTCATGGCGCTCTTCAGCCTTCCGTAGTTCAGGTGGATCTTCGCTCTCAGGCAATGGCCGTCCGCGGCCTTGGGCGATAATTTGACGATCCGGTCGGCGGCCTTCAGCGCCGATGTGTATCTGCCCAGTCTGATCTCATTGTTTGCGATCTTCAGATGGATATCCAGATCATAAGGGAACATGGATACCAGCATGCTTAGTATCTTGCCGGATCCCTCATACATACCGATCCCCGACATAAGGTCGCATACGAGAATATGGGCCGCCTTATCACCATGTTCGGAAGCAAGGAATCCTTCGGAGTACGGCAGGAACTCCTTTTCGGCGCTCTTTGATGCCAGCGCTCTCAGCTTACATTCCATAACATTCCTGTTCCTTCCATTCTCTTCGTTGAGCGTCTCGAGCAGCGTCAAAGCGTCGTTCCGTCTGCCTGCCGCGGTAAGGATGTTCGCTCTCTCCACGATTATGCTGTCTATGTTGGGATACTGTGCCAGTATGCGGCCGTACAGCTCTGCGCTTCTTTCATACTCCTCCACATCGGCCGTCATCCTGGCCGCGGCCAGAAGGAAATCCAGATGGCCGGATAAGAATCCTCCAGATGTCTCCAGTCTTTCTCTGGCGCTGCCCCGGTCGCCGTTGTACCATCTGTCGTATATCTCTTGCAGTTCAAAGAGGTCCGCATCATCGGCGTGTACCTCTCCGGGTCTTTCTCCGGACATTATAAGAAGGATGTTCCTGAGAACATCCCAGCCCTTGCCCGGGTCTATTGATATCAGAAGGTCATACGTTCTGATGAACGACTGATCGACCGCATTCGAACGGATCAGATGTTCCAGCGCTCCGGTCTCATTACCGGAACGAGATGCCAGCATACCTTCCAGATATTCCTTGAACGCTGTGTCAGGAACATTCTCCATGCGCTCCATGAGCGATCTCGAGATGTCAAGGTTGCCGTCCTTCAGCACAATGTCCGCCGCCTCCATCAGAGGATACATGTCCCCGGGTCTGCGCATGTCAAGTATCTTTATCGCAACGGACTCAAGATTGCTGATCTTTTCCGCCGCGGCCTTTCTAAGCATCTTCACAAGGACCGCGGAATGAAGTTCCTTCCCGGTGGTCAGAGCATCGTCCACCACCGCCATTATCGACAGTTTATCGTGCTGCCTTATTTTTTTCTTCTCTTCGTGTCCGTCATCGTCTATCTTGTTCCAGATCCTGACATCGTCCGGATCTGTGAGGACCGGCTCGGAACGTCGCATAGTCGCCGAACGGCGTGACGAATTAATAACCTATCGATGTGCGTTCGACAGGAAAAAAGAAAAAGTTGTTCCCCGATACGGAAACATGGACGATGCGACGATGGGCGTCGGTATGCTGCTGTTCCCTCAGATGTATAAGCAGCTCACGGATCAGAGCAGAAAGGGCGATGACAAAGAGAAGAGGGTCATGGCGATATGCCCGCATTGCGGTGCCGTGAACGAACATCCTTTCAAATACTGTAGGGAGTGCGGCAAGAGGCCCGAAATCCTCAGGAACGTCTCCGGAGAGGGGCTGATGTTCAAGATATGTCCCTATTGCGGGAAGGAACTCGAACTTCCGAAGCAGCCGAGGTTCTGTCCGTACTGTACGGAACGGTTCTGACAGGTCTGCGGAAGGCAGTTATGCCGGGACAGGGAACATCATAGTTATATACGTCTTAGAAAGTTACGGACTTTCGCGCGGATGTGATCTAGCTGGTTAGGATCGCAGCCTTCCAAGCTGCTTGCCCGGGTTCGAATCCCGGCGTCCGCACTCTATACATCACTGTTAATATTATTATAATAGACAATCACGTACCCTCAGATCGCTGCGGCGTCACACTTCACAGCATCCGCCGCCACGCCGCCCTTTCAGGATTTTCGAGTGTTGCACGTCCGGCATGCGGACGGTCGTTCTTCAAAGGACCGGGATCTCACTTCCGGTCATTTCCGCTCTGCGGGAATGGTCCCGTCCGTTCCGATCGCATACTGCGAAAATTTATGTTTCTGCCGTCCTCCGCGTCAGCAAGGACGGAATGGGGCCGTTCGATATTCTCAGGTCTCCGAACGTTCCCGTCAGCGGTCTCATGATCTCAGAGCTCTTCCTCCTCTCTGCTGTTCCCTTTTCTTCCAAGGCTCTGTTCGGAATCCCCGGGTCCTCGGTGAACGGCTTCCGGCTCTCAAGGACCGGCCGGACCGCCGTCATAAGCCTGCGTCCGTAGACGATCGGTGTTCCCTTGCGGGCTTTGCCGTTCTTCCTCAGCCGTCCGTGCATGCGTGAGACGACCGGGCCGGTGACACGGATATACAGTATGGCCGCCTGGCACATCAGACGTCCTGGGTCTCCGTTCATTCCGTGTATGGTAGATCAACATGATCCGAATTCGCAGATGCCATCATTTCACCGCCGTGATTCATTCATCATGATTCACGCCAGCCGTGATTCATTATGAATCATCTATCGTTCGTATAGTACCTATTATTGTTTTTTCGGCTCAAAAACAAATATATTCAGACTGTTTTGAAAGATAATACGATTTATATGCAACGAACATGATATAATCAACTCAAAGATTAGTTAACGCCGATTTGAGTTGAACCTTTATCTTTTACAACAGAATTACATTAAGGTCGGGGGGTCACCACCAAATATTATATATCTACCAACTTTCGTACTGTATAATATGAACCACGACTGCACGGTTTATAAGACAATGGATTACCTGGCTAAGCGTTGGACTTTTCTCATACTTTTGGAGCTCTATAAAGGGCAGGATCAGATGAGGAGATTTTCAGAGTTGAAGAACACACTTATGGAAGTGACACCCAAGATATTATCGCAAAGGCTTAAGGAGTTGGAGGCGGAAGGACTCATTAAAAGGATCGTCGATGCATCCACGATCCCTCTAAAGAGCGAATACAAACTCACAGAAGGAGGGGTAGAACTCATTATGGCCATTAAGACCGTAAAGGACTGGGCGCTTAAATGGCAGATCGACAACGAAGAATGCAGTGCGCACGACTGCAGCGAGTGTCCGTACTGAATATAACACAGGATGAACCACAAACCCCTTCTCTGTATGGAATAAATAACCTCATTCGGGATCATTTCATCACCGCACCCAGTGGCCGGCGGTAGGACACAATGGACACATGCCAGGACCGTTGACGGATAAACGGCGCTCAGAACGGCCGCGGTCTCAAGTGTCGCTTCTGGCTCCGTATACTATTTATGGAAAAATGATGTTCCGAGGACATGGGCCGCGAAGCATTGATGAATGCGATAAGATCGACAGCAAGGTCGCTGGGCATTGTCGATATAGGTGTTGCGAACGCAGAGGCCTGGGAGACCGACGGTCTCGTAGGTACGATCATACCGGAGAACGAACACCCCTCATCGATGCTGGAGGGCTCCCGTTCGGTCATCGTGATAGGTATACCGGTATCAAGGGCGATACTTGCGACAGCGCCGTCATCGTATTATTCAGAGCATTACAGGACCATCAACTCAATGCTGGACCATGCGTCCCAAAGGATCGCCATGGAACTGGAGATAGAGGGGCACACGGCGGCGTTCGTCTCAAGGGACGGATATCAAGGTATCGAAGGGCTGAGAAAGAATGCCTCGTCATTCTTTTCGCACAGGCATGCCGCATATCTGGCTGGTATGGGGACGTTCGGTATCAGCAACATGCTGATCACCAAGAAGAACGGACCTAGGATGAGGTTCACTTCCGTGATAACAACGGCGGAGCTCCCTTACGGCGGTCCGCTGAAAGAAGGACTCTGTACAGAATGTATGAGGTGTGTCTCGGAATGTCCGCAGAACGCGGTCGTCCCGGAAGGTTATCCGACTGGCATCACACAAAAGCAGAGGTGTGTCGAATACTCCGCGATCCTCAGAAGCAAAGGCTGCTCCCCATGCGGAAGGTGCATATTTGTCTGTCCGGTCGGAGAGGACATCAATGGTCATCTCCCGGCCGATGAGACGATAAAGCATATACAGACATATATTAAATAAAAGTATTATAATAAAAATAGTAGAGGAGAGAAACAAAATTTTTTTGGGATGTGAATGGGATCTCTCTCCTCTGAAGGGAAGTCATGCAGGGATGAATTGCATCTTCGTGTCTTCAATTCTCTATCATCGGCAGAGTATATAAGCCGAAGCGGAGGAGGTCGCCGAAAGTACTCTCGGAAAAACCCTATATTTTCGTGCAGCCAGACATCGAAAAACAATTTCCGAAAGCGACCGAAACTACTCCTCCCGTGTTCTCACAAAAATTAAAACCCCTCATTCCCTTCGGAGGGTCATGAGGACGTTCTTCTCTCCCGGTTCCGTGGCGGTTGTAGGAGCCTCCTCCGATCCTAATAAAGTAGGCGGGATGATAATCAGGAACATCATCAATTCCGGTTATTCCGGTAAGGTCTATCCCATTAACACGAAAGGCGGGACCATATGCGGGCTGAGAGCGGAGACGTCAGTCGATCTTCTGGATGAAACACCGGAATTGGCGATAATGGCCCTTCAGTCGAATTTAGTGATAGACGAAATGGAAAAGCTCGGCAGGAAGGGAGTTAAAGCGGTCGTGGTCATAACCGCCGGATTCAAAGAAGAAGGGTCCGAAGGCCGGGAGCTGGAACTGAGGCTGAAGGAGGTGTCCGCGAAACACGGGATAAGAGTGGTGGGTCCGAACTGTTTCGGTCTGATCAACACACAACGGAATCTGAACTCCACATTCTCATCGTTATTCCCGCCGAGAGGCGGGATATCGCTCTGTTCGCAATCGGGAGCGGTGGGGGCGACGATGCTCGATTGGTCCATACATACGAACAGCGGCGTATCGAAGTTCGTATCCCTGGGGAACAAGATGGATATCGACGAGGCGGACGCGATCGAATACTTCGGGGCAGACGGCGATACGAAGGTCATCGGAGTATATTCGGAAGGGATAACCGACGGGAAGAGATTCATGGATGCCGTGTTGAAAGCGGACAAGCCCGTCGTCATGCTGAAATCGGGGAGGTCGACGGCAGGGTCCATGGCGGCATCGTCCCACACCGGAGCACTCTCCGGATCCGATTCCGTCTATGATGCGGTGTTCGACCGTCTGAACATAATCCGTGTGAACGATCTCGACGGAATGTTCGACGCTCTGTCGGCGATAGCGTTGTCCAAACCGATGATGAAGGAAGGGGTGGCGGTGATAACCAACGCCGGCGGCCTCGGCGTCATGGCGGCCGATGCGTGTTCCGATAATTTCGGTGTTTCGCTTGCTGCGCTCTCTCCGGAGACCGGAGATAAGATAAGGAAGGCGATACCCTCGGTGGCGAGTGCAAACAATCCCGTGGATGTGCGCGGGGACGCGACGAACGATATGATCATCGACGCCCTCGGCATCGTTGCCGAAGACGAGAAGGTGGGCGGTGCCGCACTGCTTTCGTCACCGCTTGACACCACCGACCTGAAAGCGATAGCTGGGTCAATATGCGGTATGAAAGATGAATTGAAGATACCCATTACCGTTTCGTTCGCAGGCGGAAGGGAATGCGAATCAGCATTGGCGATACTGCGGGATCACGGCGTACCGTGTTATTCTTCGCCGGACAGGGCGGTACGCGCACTTTCGTTCCTGCGGAAGGCCCGCGCGGAGAGAGGGAACAAGGAATGTGTGATGCTTCCCGGGACGTCGGGAAGGTCCGAGGTCCTGGAGTTGACGGAACGCGCGAAAAATGAATTCAGGTCCTCTTTATCGGAGGAGGAAGGAAAATCGATCCTGTCCGCATACGGTGTCCCGGTGCCGCCGGAATCTCTCGTAACAACGCCGCGCGATGCCGTGGCCGCGGCCGAGAGTATAGGATATCCGGTGGTGATGAAGATCGTGTCCCCGGACATACAGCACAAGACGGACGTCGGAGGGGTCATTCTGAATGTCAGGACGGAGACTGCCGTAAGGGAGGCCTTCGAATCGCTGACGGTAAGATGCAGGATGACCGTTCCGGACGCAAAGATCGACGGCGTCTCGATACAGAAGATGGTGTCCGGACAGGAAGTGATATTATCATTGGTCCGTGACGATCAATTCGGGCCGGTGCTCGCGTTCGGATTAGGAGGGATATATGTGGAGATCATGGGAGAGATATCCCGCTCGCTGATACCCATGTCCGATGACGAAATGGACAGGATGATAACATCAACGAGAGCGTACAGGATGCTGTCGGGGGCGAGAGGAAAGCCTCCGGCAGATATAGATTCGCTGAAAGATATAATGAGAAAGATGATGAAGATCGCGGTGGAGAACCCAGAGATATATGAACTCGAAATCAATCCCGTAATGGTAGGAAAAAAGAACGAAGGAAGCTGGGCGGTAGATGCTTTAACAACGATAAGGTGATGTGAATGAAAAATGTATATCTTGCATCTGTGGGGGCAAGGTCGGGGAAGTCCGTGATATCATTGGGACTTGCGATGAACTATCCGGGAAAGGTAGGATACTACAAACCGTTCCGCGAGAGTCTCATAAATGTGAACGAAGAGATGATGGATCAGGACGCATCGTTAATGGCGGAAGTGCTAAAATTGGAGGAAGGAAAGAAACTGTCCCCTTTCTCGTATAACATATTCGAGCCGACGCGCATGGATGACATAGTGGCGGGGTACAACGAACTGTGCAAGGGTAAAGAGTTCATGATAATCGAGGGAAGCAAAGATTTCGCGAACGGATGCACGCACGGCCTTTCGCATCTGGACATCGCGGAGGCGCTGAAGGCGCCGGTGATATTGGTCTCAACTTCATCATATCAGTCCATAGACACAGTGTTCATGTTCCGCGACCTGTGTGAGAAAAGAGGACTGAAGATGTCCGGCGTAGTACTGAACAAATGTTCCGATTCGCCGGAACGTAAGTTACTCGAGGACCGCGGGATAAAGGTGCTTGGAGAAGTTCCGGTGATGCCGGAACTGAGGACGTTCAGGGTGTCGGAGATATCCGAGAGAATGGATGCGAAAGTGGTCGCAGGCGAGAAAGGGATGGAGAATGTGGTGGAAACGATGCTTGTGGGTGCAATGAGCACTCAGACCGCGATACGTTATATGCGCAGGTCGAGACGCAAAGCTGTGATAACCGGAGGCGACAGAACGGAGATCCAACTGGCCGCATTATCTACCGATACGTCATGCATGATAGTGACCGGAGGGATAAGGCCGTCGCATACCGTCCTCTCAAGAGCGGATGAACTCGGCGTGCCGGTGATGATCACGAACGAAGATACACTGCATGTGATGGAGACGGTCGAACATCTCATAGCCAGAATAGATCCGAGAGACAAAGAGAAGATCGAACTCGTAAGGAAGAACGTCCGTTCCGGAATAGATCTGAACAGCGTCTGGAAAGCATGATATCCGGCGTGTTCAGTCCTCTTCCTCAATGATGCTTTCGGGCGCACCCGCAAGGTGCACTAATGCATAAGCTTCCATAAAATGTAATGTGCCAGGTATCACTAAAGTGTGCAGCGGTTCCCCGAGGTCCGTTCTCAGAAGATCCTTCGGATATCCGGCAATGACCTTCTCTTCTTTCGATCCTATCCGGGATGCGACACATATAAGCGTCTCGTCGGTCACGAGACCTCCGTTCCATTTCTTCTCTCCTTCCAATAACCATTCGATCGCCTGATGCGCGGTCATATATCTCATCTCGTCCGCACGTATATCCAGAAGCACCATCGAATGCAGCCCCTCCTTCTTATTGGCAAGAAGATGATCGTACGGGGAGCAAGGCTGATATCCGTTCTCAATGAAAGGTAACGTGACGGTACGTCCGAACTTATACGGTTGAAGGCCCAGCGATGTCGGGCATGCCGAGAAGATCGAAACCCCATGCAATACTTTCGTCGGTATCCCTTCCTCGGCCGCTTGTATCAGAAGATCGACGTGAGTCGTGGCGCTCATGGTGTCGCCGGCGGTGACGAAACCGACGCGTTCCGTTTTCGCGGTTTCGATAATAACGTCATCTTCTTCCACCTGTGCACGGTGTAATATCTTGACCTTTTTGCCAAGCGCCTTTTCCAGATCTCCGATGCTTGTTCCTATCAGTGTGGAAGTGTAGAATTCCGCGAATATAACGTCACATTCACGCAGCGCGTTCAGCGCTTTGACGGTCATCCCGTCGACGCCGCTCAGTCCGAGGCCGGCAAAGATAAGTTCGCTCATCACACATCTATGGAACAACCCATTTATATTATTTGCAGGCGCATAAGGTGATCACATGGTATTGTGCATCAGAGTTCCGAAGCATATGGCGGAGACCGCAAGAAAACGGTTGATATCGTCAGGGATGCTGAACACAGCCGCTAAAATAAGAGTGGACGAGGATAGTGTTCTCATTCCGATATTATCCGAAACTTTCGGAGATTACGATGTGATCGACGCCGATCTGGAACCTACGGAACACAGGGAAACGGATTACAGAAATATTGCCGATGTTCCCGAGGATCTGAAGGAACTCCTTCCCAATTCGTATGACGTGATAGGTGATATCGCGGTCGTGAAATTTTCCGACGAATTGGTCCCGTATGCGAAAGCGGTCGGCGACGCTCTTCTCAAAACATCGTCATCGCTCAGAGCGGTGATGATGGACCTCGGAGTAAAAGGTGAGCTGAGGGTAAGGGACATAGAACTAATAGCAGGAAACGGCCCGTCGGAAACGACACACAAAGAGTTCGGAGTGACGATGATCGCAGATCCCGCGAAAGCGTACTTCAACCCGCGTCTCTCAACGGAGAGGATGAGGATGGCTTCGCTGGTCGAGGACGGTGAAACGATAATAGACATGTTCGCCGGCGTGGCACCGTTCCCGTTGGTGATAGCTAAGCACTCCAACCCGTCTGTGATCTACGCTATCGACATGAACGAGGATGCTGTGGAACTGATGCACCGAAACATAAAAATGAACAAAGCCAGCAACATAATTCCATTGCACGGGGACGCTAGCATGGTGATCAAAGATCTGCCTTCCGCGGACCGTATAATAATGAATTTACCGCAGATCGCGGATTCGTTCCTGTCAGTTGCATTAACGAAACTGAAGAACGGAGGAACGGTGCATATGCACAAGATAATGGAACGTTCCTCGTCGGAAGAAACGATAACGAAGATGGTCAGCGATATGAAAGAAAAAGGTCACGGCATACGCATCGCCCGCACGGCGGAACTGAAGACATATTCGCCGACCATGAGTGTTTACGTAATCGACATTGTCAAATTAGATCCGATTTCGAACAGTGATGAACGTTCTACGGAGCATTACCATTCTTCCAGCAGGAAATCCAAATAGTTCTGCTCTTTAATGCCGTCCTCTCCGTCCGTCGTGATATGGTCGGCGGTTATCACGGTTTTCGGATAGTTATCTCTTATACTCTTCAAATTTCCGAATTCACGTTCCGACGTGCCCATGAGGGTCAGCGTGACCTGATAATATCTTATATCAGATCCTTTTACTGCCACGAAGTCCGCCTCTTTTCCGTTCGTATACCCGGTAGTAACGTCATATCCTCTGCGTATAAGTTCCAGATACACAATATTCTCAAGTACACGCCCCAGATCTTTTCGCTCATAACCCAACAAGGCGGCCCTCATTCCGGGGTCAATGACGTAATACTTTTCGTTCGTTTTCAATAACTTTTTTCCTGATATGTCATATCTCGGTACGCCGCATAGTATGTATGCGCGTTCAAGAAGTTTGAGATATGATGACACCAGTTTCTCGTGGGACATCCCGAGTTCGCGAGCTATCGATGTTGGGTTCGTGATCTTTCCGATGTTGGACATCATGTACATCAATATTCTGTACATTGCATCCATGTCCCTTATTTCCGCTCTCGGTGCGATGTCTCTGGTGATGATCCTACTTATAAGTCCCAGTACAGCCTCCCGAACTATTGTTTGTTCCATATCCGTATTGATCATAGGCATAGACCCCATCCTGGCATATTGATCATATCTTTTTTCGAGACCTGCGTACGTACCGTCAGGCGGGTTCGCTTCGAGGAATTCTTTGAAAGAGAAAGGCATCATGTATATGTCGAAAGTTCTGCCGGTCAGTAAGGTGGAAAGATCCGAAAAAAGAAGGAATGCATTGGACCCTGTAACATAAATATCGCAATCGTATTCGACGCGTATTGAGTTCACAGCTATTTCCCAATTCGGGACGTATTGTGGCTCGTCCAGGAAGATGTATTTATGGCCTTCACCCAACTTTTTTGATATTTCCGTATGGAATTCTTTGTAACTTGGGAACTGATTCTCGACGATCTCGAAGTTCATGTAAATTATGTCGCTTTCTCGTATTCCGTCGGCACGAAGTACGTCTATGAATTGTTCCATGAGCGTAGTTTTACCGCATCTTCTGACTCCGGTTATTATTTTCACGCTGTCCGTATCTCTGACGCTCTTAAGACGGTCGAGGTATTTTGTTCTTAATATTTGTTTATTCATTTCATAGCTCCCAATTCGACTTATAGGTCATAATTCTATCAATATTTATTATTTTCGAATTATAAATCGAATTTAACTATTTGGACCAGAAATTAGAATCATATTTCTATTATTGACGGGGAGTGAGATCCATATTTGACCTTCAAAGGTCATTTTTCGGGTTTAACGTCACACCGGTCTGTCCCTGATAGTTGCCCGATCTTTCGCTGTAACTTTTTTCCGCTGTTGAATGTAACGTTTCGAAGACCATCTGGCAGAATCGCTCCTTTATCGGAATTTCGACGGCATCGTCTGATGCGTTATATGCGCCCAGCGTAAGCGTTCCTTCAAAGCCAGCATCGATCTTTCCGAAAGCACCCATCACTCCCTTTCTGATCCATGTCGTTCTCAGCCAAAGCTGTGCGCACACATCGGACGGCATTCTTACCCTCTCGATCGTCGAAACGTAGAACATTGTTCTCGGCGGTATTGACGCGATACCGTCTTTTATCAATCCTTCCTTTCCGCGTATCGATATTTCCGAGACCCTGAGATCATAGCCGTTGGGTGTCAATCCCCGTTCATTGTAATCCGTTATTCCCAAACGCCCGTTCTCCATAGATCGCAATATGTCTTTGTCGGAAAGGATGCACATGCTCCCGTTAACCATTTAATAATATAAAATTCAGAACGTGTCCATCTTGCTGCTGTTCCTCGAAAGTTTCTCAAAGAATCCGAACGTCAGCAAAGAAACGATGATGAATATTATGCCAAGGATGATCATCATAGGTATCGGGTCCGACCATGTTGATGCCATATCCATTATCCCGTTCCCGTTGACAGCGCCCCGCGTCGCCTCCACGGCGTACGTCAAAGGATGGCAGTGCGCTATCGTCTGCGCCCATCCCGGGAGGTCCGATACGGGAAAATTCACACCGCACAGCACCAGTCCGATGTATGCCGCGATATTGGCGATTATCGCCGACGTTCTGAGGTAGATGCCGACGCTGCTGATCGTCATGCTTATGCCGCCTACGGAGAACGCCGTAAGCACTATCACGATCACCGCCGAGAACAGATTGATCGACGCCATATTTACACCGAATATGAACGCCGCCGCCGTCAGTGATACCGCTATACTCATAAAACCGGCAATTATTCCGAATATCGACATTCCGAAGAATATCGAAAAAAGTGACGACGGTGTCACGGCCAACGATGTCATGGTCCCGATATGTTTCTGCGTTCCCGGTATGCCGGCCACTGCATATATCGTTGTGATGCCGATCGATTGGACGGCGTTGCCTATTATCACAAATTCGGGATCGGCGCCGGCCCAGGTCGCCATCATGGAGAAGAAGAACATCGCGAACAGCGAAGGAACGATCAGTTGAATTATCCAGATAGACGGTCTGACGGTCGTGAACGTATCGTGTATCGACATTACGAACGACGATCTTATCACTCTCATCCTGTCAGAGACGAACGGCATCAGTACCTCACCAGCGTCCCGCTCTCGCGTATGTTCCGTTCTATCGTTCTGAATAAGAGCATCCCCGCGGCCACATACAACAGCATCAGAAAGATCATCATTCCGACGTCGAAGAGAATGCCGAACGAGGTCATACTCTCATACCCGGCGATGCCGGCGATCTTCATCGCGTCGACACCCCACGTGGGCGCAAGAAAATATGATATCGGAGCGAGCGATCCCAGTGAGCTGACCGGGAATAACGCACCCGAGAACACGTATATCGGGAACTCCATGATCGTCATTATCACGAAGGACGCTCTCGTCAGCACGTATAACGCCGCAAACATCAGTCCGATCGATGCCAATGCGAGCAACGTCATCGCCAGCATCAAAAAGAACGGAAGCGGGTCCAGAACATTCACTCCGACACGGAATACCACCTGGGCCGCAATGAAAACGAGTCCGGCATTCAGTAATCCGATGAATGTGTTCCATATACATCGTCCCGCAATAACGTCGATCAAATGCGTCGGGGTGAGCATTATCGGTTCTATTGTTCCGTTGTATCTGTCATACGAAACTGAATAACCGGATGTGAATAACGTGTTGCCCCACATCCCCAGGACGCCTCCTCCGAGCACCGCCGTCAGAACAACGGGGCCGTCGACATCGCCGTACATGTATAACGCTACAACAGTGAACAGGAACGGCGCTATGATGCTCGGAATGATCCATTGCGGGTCCGCGATGAATTGCAGCGCCTGATGTTTGAATGACCACGAGACCGCTTTAATGTTCATGTGCGTTCACCAGCGGCGCATCATCGTTCCTTCCGACAAGCGACAGATAAATATCTTCCAGCGTGGGATCGTCATATCCTATTTTTCTTATCCCGTAACACGAGAAAATGCCTTCCAATTCGGAAAGGATATTCTCGCCTTCTTTCATCCGTATCCGAGTGCAGTATCTTCCCGCGGTGCGTTCCGTATTGACATGAAGGAATCGTTTTTCATTCGAAAGTCCGGAAACGGTGTCGTGGGGGTCGTCGGATGTTATTATCTCGATGACGTTGGCATCGGGTATGAGTCCTTTCAATTCGGATACCGTGCCGTATCCCACCGAACGTCCGTTCGATATTATCATTATGCGGTCGCATAATTCCTCGGCCTCATACATGTAATGTGTGGTGAGGATTATCGTCGTTCCGGCGTCGGCAAGCTTTCTCACAAGTTCTCTGACATCTCTCGCGATCTCCGGATCAAGACCGATCGTCGGTTCATCCAGATATAAAATATCGGGATCGTTGACCAATGCTCTCGCAATGTGCATCCTCTGTTTCATGCCTCTCGAATAATTCTCAACTTTCAGATCGGCCGCGTCCGTTAAACGAACGGTCTCAAGCAGTCTTTCGATAAGTTCGTCCTGTTTCCCCTTTTCGATGTTATATAAATTAGAGAAAAATTTCAGGTTCTGTCTCCCGGTCAACCTGTAATACAA
>WRKA01000173.1 GCA_009778265.1 Methanomassiliicoccaceae archaeon
CCGAGGACCGAGAGCGAGCAGCTTATCGAGGCCGTCGAAAAAGCGATAAACGAATACGAGGGACCTAAAAAGAAGGCTGCGAAACCTAAAGAAAAACCGAAGCCGGCACCCGTCGAAGAAAAAAGGACCGTTCCGTCGGACCCGCTGATCGTGAGCATAGACGAGATGGCGGCGCAGGCGCCGCCCGATGTCCCCGAGGAACCGGACGGTTATCTTGCGGTATCGGACAGAGAGGACGATTCTCCGCGTTCCGCGTTCTACGGAAAAAAACCGCCGGAAGTTACGATACTGGATACCGCCGGTATAATGATAAGATGGATAAAGCCGACGTTCGGCGGTATGACGAAAGAGGAACTGTTCGACGCGACGATGAGATCGTACGGATGGACCAAACGCGGCAATATCACGAACGCGCATATGGAAAAGACGTACAACCACATGCTTAGAACAAAACAGATAAAGGAAGAGGACGGAAAGGTGTGCATCATCAAAAAATGATGTATGCGTACAACAAAATGAAATATCCGAACACTTTAAAGCAACCCGCTAGGAGAGGGAGGGCGACCGACGGTAGGACTTAGGTCCGGCTGAGGAAGGTCCCTCCTCCGACGGGCAAGGTGGGCTGAGAAATTCAGCATGGTGAGAACCATGGCAAGGACCCAGAAACGACACGGACCCGGTAAACAGGATGATCCGCCAGGCGGTGACATTCCCGGGGATCCGGTGAAACGGTGACTCCCCATCGGAGCAAGCCCGAACGGCCGGTATGACCGCCCGTGGACCGGCGGGTAGGGCGCGCAGTTGAATGTCGCCTGAAACAGAAGGGGGCCTACTACCCTCACCTAGCATTTTCTTCCGAACGCATTTTAATGCTATCGGAAAAGGATCCGTCAATCGCTTCGCCACATATCTTCTATCAGCGATCCGATCTCGGATCCCACCTTGGTTATGGTGCATTTTTTTCCTTTACAGAATTTCTTCTCGTTCTTTATCGCATTGTCGGTCCTGTCCATAAAATCATAGAAATCCAGATCGTCCTTGGAATATCCTTTTCCTTCCTTCGCCGGGATCGTTCTCAATATCTCATCGAGTTTTCTTTCCGTGTATCGGACCCCGTCCGTTTTCTCATTCCTCAGCAGTATTTTATCATCAACACCGTCGAGGGCCTCATCGAAATGAAGTAACAACCATAATTCGAAACATGGGTTCGTCATGATCGGTCTGAATTTGTTCTCTTCGCAACGGCCGAAAAATCTTCTGCATTTATCCTCGCCCCTGAGTTCGGCATCTCTGTCCACGATCACGCAGACGATGTCGCGTTCCTCTCTGTAGTCCATAGGTTCGGGTGCTTTGAAATCAACTTCTTTCTCCGGAGAAAATATTTCCGTGTATGCATCGGAACAGACCTCCGATGCCTTCTCCGGATCTTCTATGTATCCGTCACCGTCACATATCGGTCGTAATTTCTCTTTTGCTTTTTCGATCAGAATGTCTATCTTTTTTCCGAGATCTTGGATATCCTTCTCTTTGATGATCTCGCTTATGAACGTGTTGATGAACAGGTCCGCAGAGTATTTTCCGCGTTTCAGGAAATTGATATACTCTTCCAAAAGCTCCAGTACTCTTTCCGGGTCGCTCAGCCCCGAGTGCTGAGGGTCTCTGTTGAGCGGACATACATCTATCAAGGAGGATATCCTGAGTTTCGGACGGTTATCACTGACCCCCTGGAAATACTGCACCTCTGTCCTGTACCCTTCGAACGCCAGGATGAATCTGCGTTTGATCTTTTTCTCTCTGCTCTTACGGCCTATTTCTAGATTATTATTTACCGGCCTCATCTGATCTTCCTCTGAATATCGGAGATATCGGCAAAAATTCAGGCACTCCGCCGTAACGTCCGTCCATATATGCTTTGTCGATCCTTCTGTCGCTTCTTTCTTTGTACTCTTCTAAAGAATACAATGACGATTCATCACCCTTCTTTTCAATGAACCATATCTCGTCCCTTCTCAGCAATCCGTATTCCATAAGATATGTTCCGTGGGTCGTGAATATCAATTGGTTCTTCGTTCCGGCTTTTTCGCCAAGGAACGTTCTGACGAACTGGCAGGTGAGTTTTGGATGCAATTTGAGATCCAACTCGTCTAAAAGATACACATTATCTTTGTCTTTAGATACTATCATAGCGAGCAGATCATACAGTCTTTGGGTACCTTCCGACTCCTCTTCCATTTCGAATAATGCGTCGGGACCTTCATGTGTAAATAGCAGCCTTTTCAGCATCAGTTCGTTATTTTCCGATAATGATGCGAAGATCGTTCCGCCTAACGGATCTTTGGATCTGAACATGGAACCCTTGCTGCTGACAAGATTTCTTCGTATGTGGTCCAAATATTCCGCACCGAATCTGCGTTCTGCGTTTTCGATGGGTTCGTAACGTATGCCTGTTATCCCGGTACCCATGGCTCCTAATAATCTGACCACTGTCTCTCTTTCATGATCGCTGATATTCATCGTGTCGAGCAGGGATGTCTTGGCACCGAATACTTTCATTTTATTGGAGAACCAATTGAACACATCTGAGAAAACAGAAAATCCTTTTTCGTCCGTCCTCAGTTTTCCGCTCATCATTGTGAGGAACAGTGTGGTCTCAGAGAGTTTTCTGCTGTCGGAGTTTTTCATGTCGGCGATGTATATTCTCATTCTTTCTCCGTCCTCTCCTTTAAAATCATGATGTATCTCGTTCCCGTTCCTTTGAAAAAGTATTTTGTTCTCACCCTCGATCTTCAGCTCATATAACCATTCCGACTCTACCTTTTGTTTGAAAATAAAGAATTCGAATCCGTAAGAGTAATATTTTCCGTTGTTCTCGAACTCGTATTCGAAATAAGACAGTTTGTCTTTGTTCGCCGCGTTCGATCTGAAATATCTGTTTGAGCGTATAGGTATGCCGAATACGATCATTTTTTTAGACTGTTCGAATGCCTTGATCAGATTGGATTTTCCCGATGCGTTCGCGCCGTACACTGCGGACGTTCTCAGAAGACCGATCTCCTCGAACTTATGGATGTGATCCGTATGATCTCTTGTCTCTCCGCTGATCATTGACAGTTCTTGCGTCTCATTGAATGACAGAAAGTTCCCGATTCTAAATCTTATAAGCATTTTTTCATCCCCCATAAATATGTTTACGAATTTTCCACATAAAAATCTAAATATAGTATATAAATATATTCATATAAAGGTTCCTTTCAGAAAATAGAGGAAGTTACAGAACACATTGGTGAAAGAAGATGTGACCGCCCGTGGACCGGCGGGTAGGGCGCGCAGTTGAATGTCGCCTGAAACAGAAGGGGGCCTACTACCCTCACCTAGCGTCCCTTCCGGAAGCCGAAGTATAACTGTAATGCCCATTCTTATATAGAACGGGGAATATCTGTTGTATAGTGAAGAAAAATGGCAACAAGCTCATTTTATGAGATGATGAGGATCGACACTCCGGAAAAGGCTGCGGCCCTGAACGCAGCATATCATGATGCGGAGGAAAGAGGGCCGCTGACGTTTGAAGGTCCGACGTTCGATGAGCTGCTTGAGGAAGGGAGACAATTCTTAAGAGACAATCCGAATTGGTTGAATGAAGCCGCTGCGGCTGCAAAGGAACGGCTGAAGGAAAGGGGATTTGATCTCTCTGAGCTGACGGAAGACTGAAATTTTTCGAGGCATGAAATAGTTTTCGATAGCTCAACCATGAGTGCGGACCGGGACGTGAACCGAATGAGATCAAAGATCTGTCGATTAAGCGAATTGATGAACGGAATGGACAAAGAAGAACTTTTATTTTTGTTGGCGGACTTCGAATGTTCCCGAAGCAAGGACAGTGAACGTTTTCTCAGGAGAACGGCTTTGAAACATGAAACTAAAAGCATCTCGCGAACCTATCTGATGCTGGATATCGATAAGAGCAGAATAATGGGTTACGCCACGTTGGCTTTCAAATGCCTCGATGTGAAGGATCCCAATGTCGAGCCTGATCTGATAGAGCTCATGAACCTGAACGAGGGCATTGCTCAAGCGTACTTGGTCGGGCAATTGGCAAAGGCGGATGATGCAGCGCCGGGATCTGGAAAAATTATGCTGGATCATGCATTAAGAATCTTCTCCAAAGGCAAGGATATGTTCGGGTGTCGCATGATCCGCCTTGATTGCAGAGATGAATTGGTAGATTACTACAGATCTAACAAATTTCAACTCATTGCGAAGAACGAAGAGAAAGACCTCAATCAAATGGCGATCTTCATTTGATCCGTATCGGAAGAACGTCAGATCGGTTCGAAGAAAGGTGTTTGAAGAAGATGTTTCATAACGAAACTTCGAGTTCCGTGAATCTGTACACCCTTTCGGGACAGTTCATCTCGCACGCTTTGCATGCGGTCCCCAAACAAAGATCGGAACGGACGCATATCTCCGGTCCTTTCATCACCGTCAGCGCCTTTTCGGGACACTCCTTTTCACACTTTTTGCATCCGGTGCATCCTTTGAATCTTCCGAACATCTTCATTCCGACCTCTTCCAGCGAATAGAATCCTCTTCCGATCTCCGGTATATCGCTTTTGACCACTCTGACCACTTTCGACGGGACCTTGATCTCCGGTAACACGGCGATGCCGCTCATCTGTATCAGATCGTTATACATCTCCATCGACATGCCCTCGGTCCAGTATGCCAGTTCCAGAACGTACATGTCCTCGAATGTTTTATTGCCGGCGAACATGATATGATTCGCGGATATCGAGTTGGCAACGTCCTGCATCCTGTCCAGCATCCTGTCGTCCTTTATCAGATCGTGCGCCATCATCAGCGATGTGTTGCCTAATTGGTATACTTCGTCCAGACGCCGCGGGATCATGCCGCATATCTGCGCTTTGATCGGATCGACGTACGTTCCGGACGCGCCGGCCATGTACATCACTTTGATGTCCTCGTCATTGATACCGACCTCCTGGACCAATGTTCTGTGACCGGCCCTTATCGCGCCCATCGCTTTTCCGGCCTCCTGAACATCATGCTCGGAGAACCATACCCCGTCCATAAAATGGATGCGTTTGTCCGGCGTGGCGATCTCCGGAAGTTTTATGACACCGGACTCAAGTCCCATGGCCATCGCCGACACCACTCCCGTTCCGGTTATCCCTTTCGCACGGTATTTCAAGATCTTTATTTCTTTTCCGGTGACCGGGTCCACTTTCGACGCGCATAACGGTATCAGGTCGTCGTTAAGGACGAGATTCTCCCACATATCTTTCTCCGGGGCGATGTTCACATCCGAAATTGCTCCCGGGGCTGCAAGCACGCCGTATTTTATCGACTGACCTTCCATCGCGGGTCCCGCCGCGGCGCTTCCCGAATATAATTCTCCTTCGTGATACAATCCCATCTCCGCGTTCGTCCCGTAGTCGGTGACCATGCATATCTCTTTCTTCTCAAGCATCCCGGAACGCATTATCATCGCTAACGCATCGGCGCCGATCTCGTGCCTTATAGCCGGCGGTATTATCACTTCCGTTCCCGGATCCACGGAAAGCATTCCGATATCGCCGGCGTTACGGGTGTGCGCTTTCCTGCTAGGTCTCACAACTCCCAGCGTCTTCAGCCGGTTCTCGCCGGCGAATGCGAGATCGCGGACCTCGATGTTCTCGAAAAGCGATAATTGGATCGGATTTCCGCAGATCGCCACTTTCTTTATCTCTTTGATGTTGTCGGGTCCGTGCAGCCGTATCACATCGTCCACGGTCTTCATGATGATCCTGTGACCGGTCTCCGAACCGGACGTCATCCAGAAATGAAGATGGTCCATTATGTTCGCGCCCGGTAAGGGATGCCTTACCGTCACGGCGGTCGACAATATCTTCCCTCCTTTGTCCAGATCGACAAGATGAGATCTGAAACCGCTCGTTCCGAGGTCCAACGCTATTCCGTAAGATGCCATGGACGCACATGCGAATGTGATATTATAATTTTACAGAAATGAATGAAAAAAAGTTTGCGGTAAAATGTTTGATGAACGGGATCACTCTTTGACCGCTTTGACCAGCGCCAGGAGGTTCTCGTTCGAAATGAGCGCCGAAAGACCGCAGCCCGGCGCGACGACGTCGAACCCTGCTTCCTTGACGATCTTTCCGTGCTTGTAACAGTCCTCCGGGGTTCCCTGGAGCAGCGGGTTGACGACACCGATGTTACCTATGAGGGCCGCCCTCTTCTTGACTATCCTGACACCTTCTTTCGGATCCACCTTTTCTTCGATGGAGAGACCTGTCACACCGGTCGCGACCATGTTGTTAAGGATCGGCGTGGTGTTACCGCAGATGTGCAGGACCGAGTACGCTCCTTTTACCGTTGCGAGGCTGTCCTTGCAGTATCCTCCTGCGAACTCGTCGAACATGTCCGGCGACAAAAGGTCCGTGGACGCCGACGGTTCCGACATCTGGATTATGTCCGCGCCCGCATCGGCGAGTGCCTGTGTGTATCCCTTGCATATCGGAGCGACCGCTTTGAGCCACTTCGTGACCTCTTCCGGTGCCATCATGATACCGAAAACAAGATTCTCGGTGCTGACCATGTGACCGGCGAGGGTGAACGGTCCGGTGTTACCGGCTATAACTGCGTAATCCTTTCCGCGCTGTTCTTTCATCAGTTTTACCGCTTCGATAACGGTCGCGGGCCTTCCGCCCTTAAGGAACTCCTCGGGGTCCATGAGGGCCGGTTCGTCATATTCGCCCACCATCGGGTCGAATTTGAACGGGTGCTTCTTGATCATCGGCGTCCTGTCCTTCTTTCCGGGGTCTACAACACATCCGAGCCTTTCCGCTTCCGCGGTAAGGCAGAATGACGCTCTGACCGCCTCGAATCCGAGGACGTCCGCCTGACCTGATCCCAGCTTCGCCATCATCTGGGGGTTGGAGTGTGCCTCCGGCCAGAAAACGTTCAGCGCCTCCATCTGACCAATGGTCGCGCTCTGTGTGAAAACTGCTACGGGGGGTCTGTCCAACTGTTCTTTTCTCATTGCTGCGAGAACTCTTTCTCTTGGAGTCATTGCCATAATAATATCTCCTTGGAAAGGGCAATGAAATCAACTTATTTAACTATAAGTATAGCTGTTTTGATTTCGCCACCGTGCGCGCGAGTTAACACCCCCACCGACGTCATGACATCCTCGGGTCGCCGGTAACACGTACCGTGACCTCTGCGAAGTTTATGCTCCTTGCCAAAGGCTCGTCGTCCCAATGACCGTACGCCCCTTCCGTGGACAGGTGTATCTTCTGCCTGCTCACCGCTTTTATGTTCACGGCACCCGCTTTCTTCACTTTTTCCGTCAAATATGTGGTGAGACTGCGGCCTGCGGCCTGTACGGCCGTCTCGAAACGGTCGTAATACACCATCCCCATGAACGGTATCGACGCCGAGAACCTGTAATCCAGCGTCGGCGCCACCGTTGCGGTCAGCGATTCCGATATCTTGCTTGTGACGGCGCCGACCGCGTTGCAGACGTCGAAATTCTCCGGGAATATGACGGAGGTGCCGAACCTCTCCCCCATGTCGCTCATCAGCGCTTCCGCGGGGGCTCCGACGCCGATCATCGGATACTTCAGTTTGGGAAGGATATCAAGCAGCTTCCCTCTTTTCAGGGATGTCATCTTTCTTATCATCTTCAGGGACCCGTCGTTCAGCCATTCGCTCATCTCGTCGTCGAGCAGCTTCGTCATCAGCGCTTCCGATATCTTCATCTTTATCTCTTCGAACATTGTCATAGCTGCCTGCTTATTTGTCATTCCCGTTCTTTCCGCGATCGCGTGAACGCCGGCCTCCGCCCCTTTCTCGCTGCCGTAGCTGAACTTCTTCAGAAAGATCAGAACGTCCGTGGGGGTAAGCGACGACGCCTCGATCATCTCTTTCTTCGTAAGTGATGCCAACTCGCCGGATATCATCCACAGACCGTTCGTCGCTTCGCGTATGTCCAGCGAGGTCATCGGCCCCTTTCCCTTCATTCCGCTGTAAACTCTCTTTTCCTTGTCCGTCATTTTTGAGACGTCCGCGCCGTCAACGGCGATATAATAATCTATCAGATCGTCGAACATTATCTTATCCGTTATTTCGGGATACGCGGATGTGAGCACCGCCAGCGGTGTCACTCTATCGGGACCGATCGTGAACCTGGAATCCTTCAGCGTTATCCTGGAGTCGCCTCCCAACGCTACGGTGTACATATCCACCGCTTTCACGCGCGTCCTCCATTTTCCGACGCTGGCGCCTTCCTCCTGGATCATCGGGAAACCTTGGTCAACCACCGCGATGTCCGTGGACGTTCCTCCTATGTCGACGATCATGCAGTTCTCTATCCCCGATAACGCCGTTCCCCCTACGGAACTCGCCGCCGGTCCCGAAAGTATCGTCTCCACCGGGTATATCTTAGCTTGCTCGAGGTCCATCACGGAACCGTCGCCCTTGTACGCCATTATAGGCGCGGTTATCCCTTTGGAGACGAACGTCCGTTTCACATCGTCGAAGAATTTGCTGACCGCCGGTATCAGTTTCGCGTTGAGCACCGTCGTTTCCGTGCGTATATCGATACCGAGCGTCGCCGACAGCTCGTGACCCGACACCGTCGGAAGGCCGGTCATTTCCGCGGCGATCTCTCTGACCTTTCTTTCCTGCGAGGTGTTCATCGTCGAGAACAGACCTGATATCGCAATGGCGTCAACTCCTTTGCTTACCTTCTTTATCGCGCTGCGCACCTCTTTCTCGTCCAGCTGCGCTATGGCTTTCCCTCTCGAATCGTATCCGCCTCTGACGAACGCCTGATGTTTCTCGCCGAAATGCACCGGCCCCATCGGGTCCCATCCGATTATGATAAGTCCCACGTTCCCGCCCATACCTTCTAAAATGGAGTTGGTCGCCAGCGTTGTCGATATCCCGACAAGCGAGATATCCTCCGGTCTTATCTCGCACGCTTCGAACACCGCGTCCACGGACGCGTGAAGACCTATCGAAAGATCGTGATGCGTCGTCGGCGATTTCCTTTTTGCGATCACGGTGTTGTCGTCCATGTCCACGATGACCGCGTCGGTGAACGTACCTCCAGTGTCGACACCGAGACCGTACCTTGCAACAGATATCTCATCGCCTAAAGTTCCGTCATGCTTGTCCGGTTCTATTAACCCCAGCCCGTGCACCAATTTTCCCAGATAACCGGAGACCTTCTCCCTTTTCTTCAGTTCGGAATTATATCTTGTGGTCTGATAGTAAACATAATACGAATTCCCGGACCTTTTCACATCGAAGCATTTCCTCCCTTTCGCTTTCTCGGATGCTATCCATTCTTTCACCCAATCATCGAATTCCGATCTCTGTACCATACGCCGCTTAATACCGTATAACTATTTAAAACGCATACCGTATAACTTTCGGATACCTGCCGTATGACCTCAAGTACATTATCTCCGCTCCGTGATGATAGAAAAATTGGAAAAGAAAAGGGTTTTTCGGTCCCGCTGACCGTTAGAAAGATCAGATACCGAGGAACTTCTGTGCCACTTTCGACGCTTCGACAGCGTCGTATGACCATCCGTCCGCACCGATCTGCGACGCGAATTCCTGGGAGGTCGCACCGCCGCCGATCATCAGTTTCGTCTTGCCGGTCATTCCCTCTTCCTTGAGGATCTTGACCGTCTCTTTCATGCCCTCAAGCGTCGGGGTCATGAGTGTCGATTCCGCGATGATCTCCGCCTTGTTCTCTTTGGCGGATGCGATTATGTCCTTTATCGGAGTGTCCTTTCCGAGGTCTATGACGTTGAGTCCGAGACCGGTCAGCATCGCTTTGACGATGTTCTTTCCGATATCGTGCACATCTCCTTCCACCACTGTTATCACAACGGTTCCTTTCTGCGTTCCCGCACCTTTTCCTTTAAGGAGGGGGAGAACGAGGTTGAGGCCCTGATACAGCGTGTTCGCCGACAGAAGGACCTGGGGCAGGAAGTACTTCTTCGACGCGTAGTAATCACCGACGATGGCCATCGCTTTCGAGAGACCCTCAAAGATGATCGTCTTCGCGTCGTTGCCCGCGTCGAGACATTTCTGTGTCGCGGGCGCTGCTTCCTTGATCTTTCCTGTTACAACAATATCTATAAGTGCGTCCAATTCTGCGCTCATTTTAATATCCTCCATCTCTATTTAGATGTTGCTCATTCGTAACAATAGACTGTAAATAAAGGCTTTTATGGATGGATGTAATATCCATTAAAGTATTACGCGCGGTTAAATTTTGAACTTGTTAACAATAGAAAAGATGCCGGCTATGTTGTTTAAAACAGCTGATGACGATGATTTTTCACGGTATTTTCATAAAAAATGAATATGATATATAATAGAAACTGTTATATACTAATTTCCTTAGAATTTTACAATTCCGTGTCCTTGAGATCGCCTAAAAGACCCAGGGCGATGATACCTATGTCTGAGACCCCGTATACCTTCGCTTTATCCATGTCTGCGTTCCTGCAGGCGCCGGACATGAACCCGTCCGGTCCGGCGACATCCGTTCCCGCGGAGAAGGGACTGAACGGAGGTATCACCAGAACACCGTCATCCTCGGAATACAGAAAACACTGGAGTTTCACGGAACCGCTCATCGCTCCGGATATCCTGACGGAAGGATGCTCGTGACCGATTATCACCGGCCTCACACCGGAATCCGAATGTCCGTGCTCGAGTCTGAAACCGGCGATGTCCGTATGATCGAGGACGTCGATACCGATATCGGAAAGAATGTTCTGCAAGAAGTTATCATGATTCCCTTTTATCACGACGACCTCGGCGGCGTCCGACAGCATACGTATCACTTTCGTAACTTCCAGACGGCATTCGAACGGCGCCCTTGCGAAATCGTGTTTTATGTCGCCGAGCAGAACGATCCTCTTCGGCTCGTATCTGAAAATGATGCGGTTCAGCGAGTCGCGTATCGAGCCCGTGTTCAGCCTCGGCAGATAGATCCCCTCTCCCTCCAGTGCTCTTTCATATCCTAAATGAAGGTCCCCGATGATCACCGTTGGTCCTTCGTCGAGGATGAGACATCTCTCGTTCGACGCCCTGACGCCCTTCGTTATACTGACGGAATCCACACCGCGTATATCGGACCGGATAATATAATCTAACGCCTGCGCCGGCGGATCAGCCGCTTCCCTTTCCCCTCATCAGGGATGCGAATATACCGACGGTCATCGCCGCCCTCGCTCCCTTTACGGCGATATCCGCCGCTCTCCGCATTCTCGGTCTGCGTTCGTCCACCGGTCCCGGAGGCACCGGCTCCGCCGAGATGCTGAAGTCTATGAACGTACTCATTTCGTTCTCCGCCGTTTCGTTCATCTCCGCATTCTTTGTTCCGTTCCCGTCCTCGATCGTCGATCCGGTCATTTCATTCCTCATATGTCCGAATGTATGGTATATTAAAGAAACTATCGATTACAGTTATACTAATTCCCGCATCGCGACCCTATATACGGTGACCTTTAATCGAATATTATTTTGATAACGTCCTGTATACCGGTATCATGGGTACCGCCGACGACAGATATTCCGGCCTGGAACGGGATGCCGCGAAGGCGGCGTCCGTGATAAAGAAGGGGAAGGATGTCCTGGTCGTGGGCCACATAGACGCGGACGGCATAAGCGCGGCGGCGATCGCGTCGAAGACGCTGGAACGTCTCGGGATCCCTTATGATACACTTTTTCTGAAGAAACTCGATGAGGCCTCGATAGCCTCGATAAACGCAAGTTCCGCGTCGCTCGTTTGGATCGTCGACCTCGGGAGCGGTTATCTTTCCCTTATAACAAGGAACAATGTTGTTGTCTCCGATCATCATGTCCCCGATCCGGACTGGATGATAGGTCAGACGTCGCTGTTCGATTTTTCCGGTCTTGTCCATGTGAACCCTCACTGTCACGGCATGGACGGTTCCGGAGAGATCAGCGGCGCCGGTGTGACGTATATCATATCGAAGGAGATCGATCCGAAGAACACCGACCTTGCGTACCTCGCCGTCGTCGGTGCGGTCGGCGATATACAGGATCAGGCCGGATCGAGATTTGTCGGATACAACAGAAAGATATTGTCGGACGCTGTCGATAACGGAGATGTGGAGATCGTCGGCGATCTGCGTCTGTTCGGCCGCGAGACGAGACCGCTGATACAATTCCTGCAGTACTGCAACGATCCCGTCCTGCCCGGTCTGACATCAAATAATGCGGAATGCTCTAAGTTCTTCTCCGATCTGAGGATAGAGTTGAAGAAGAACGGCTCCTGGAGAGCGTGGAACAATCTTGACGATAATGAAAAGGATGAGATCAAGATCGCGCTGATCGAGAGACTCGAACGTTCCGGATCGCCGGCGGAGAGACTGATGGGCGAAGTTTATACACTTCCTAAATTCGAAAGGGGCTCCGAACTGAGGGACGCGAAAGAATTCGCCACCCTGCTCAATTCGTGCGGCCGCTACGACGACGCGGCCACCGGCCTTCGTATCTGTCTCGGACACAAAGATGCACTGAACGACGCTGCGAAGAACCGGGCCGAACACAAGAAACAGCTGTCGATAGCGATCGGCTTAATAAAACAAGGCAATATGGTACGCATACGTAAACACGTACAATATTTCCACGCCCGCAATGAGATCAGAGATACCATCGTGGGCATCGCGGCCGGCATGATCCTCGGTTCCGACGGTGTCAGGAACGATCTGCCGATGATAGCGTTCGCGAATACCGATGACGGTATAAAAGTATCCGCCAGGGCGGATAAAGGACTGATAACGAAAGGATTGGACCTTTCCGTCGCCGTAAAGACGGCCGCGGAGGCCGTGGGGGGTTACGGCGGCGGCCACAACATCGCCGCCGGCGCCACGATACCCGAAGGTAAGGAATACGATTTTCTGGGTCTCGTAGAAAAAATTATCGGAGAGCAGATCACCTGAGCAGTTTGTACAGCACCGCTTTCTGCGCGTGCAGACGGTTCTCCGCCTGGTCGAACACCACGCTCTGAGGTCCGTCGATCACTTCCGCCGTTATCTCCTCGCCGCGGTGCGCCGGAAGACAATGCATCACGATACAGTCCTTTTTCGCTACCGCCAGCAGCTCGGAACGTACCTGATATTTTTTGAATATACGGAACGCCTCTTCCTGCGATATCGTATCGCCCATGGATATCCATGTGTCTGTGTAAAGAACATCGGCATCCGCGCAGGCTTCCGCCGGTTCCACGTTGGCGGTGATCGAACATCCGTTCTTATCCGCTATCCGCGACGCTTTCAGCATTATCTCGGCGTTCGGCATGCGCACCGCCGGGCAGGCGACCACCATATCTATACCGGAAATGGCGCACGCGTACATTAACGAATTACAGACGTTGTTACCGTCACCGAGGTAAACGAACTTCAGTCCCTTCAGTTTACCTTTCTTCTCTTTTATCGTGACCATGTCCGCCAGCGCCTGGCACGGATGTTCCAGATTGTCGAGACCGCTGATCACCGGGATCGTCGCGTGCAATGCCAGTTCGTCCGTTATCTTGTAGTCGTATGCGCGGTACATGATCCCGTGAACGAAACGGCTGAGCACTTTCGCCGTGTCTTCGACCGTCTCGCCGCGCCCCAGCTGCATCTCCGATGATGCTATGTACATGGGATTCCCGCCGAGCTCGCTTATCGCCACACCGAATGATATACGGGTACGGGTGCTCGGTTTTTCGAATATCATCGCCAATGTCTTACCCTTGAGCGGCTCCCCGTGCTTTCCCCTCTCGGCCTTGAGCTTGATAGCCAGGTCTATCAGTTCCGGCATTGTGTCCTTCATATCGAGGACGGATATCAGGTCGGTCTTCGTCATGTTTTTATGCACATCGATAGGATATATTAATCGTTTCGCTCCGAGACGTACAAAGGTCTGCGGTATTTGTACAACTGTGCATGTTCTTTTTATGTGTATTATGTGCGCGTCCCCGTTCTTTGACCCTTTTTTAACGCAAACTTTTATGTATAGCGAAACGATGGAGCGGGCACACATGGCCGGGATGGGGTAGCTTGGTTATCCTAGGGGACTGTGGATCCCTTGACTCGGGTTCAA
>WRKA01000174.1 GCA_009778265.1 Methanomassiliicoccaceae archaeon
TTTATGGCGTGCGTCGACTCCGGCGCGGGTATTATCCCTTCCGTTCTCGCGAACAGTACGCCGGCCTCGAACGTTTCCGTCTGGTCGTACGAGCGGGCGCTCATCAACCCCTGGTTGTACGCTTCGCTCACCAACGGCGACATTCCGTGATACCGCAGACCTCCGGCGTGGATGCCCGACGGTATGAACTCGTGACCGAGGGTGAACATCTTGAATAACGGGGTCATTCCCGCCGTATCACCGAAATCGTACCTGAACTCTCCTTCCGTTAAGCTTGCGGCTGCTTTCGGCTCGGCGGCGACGAACTCGCACTCCGTCTTCCCGAGCATCTTTTCCCTCATCATCGGGAACGTGAACCCGGCAAAGTTGGACCCGCCGCCGATGCACGCCACCATGTAATCCGGTTCGATCTCGGCTTTCTTCATCTGTTCCATCGTCTCCTGACCTATCACCGTCTGATGTAATATCACGCTGTTGGCGACACTCCCCAGGGTGTATCTGGTGTTCTTCTGCGTCACGGCCATCTCGATCGCTTCGGATATCGCTATACCCAACGAACCGGTGGTGTCCGGATGCTCCTTCAGCAATTTTTTACCGTATTCCGTCACAGGGCTCGGAGATGCGTGCACTTTTGCTCCGTAGGTCTGCATTATCGTCCTTCTGAACGGCTTCTGATCGTAACTCACGCGGACCATGAACACCGTACAGTCGATATCGAAGATACTTGACGCAAGGGCCAGCGCGGTCCCCCATTGACCCGCTCCGGTCTCTGTGGTTATGGTGTGGATGCCGTCGTTGGCGTTGTAATAGGCCTGCGCCAATGCGGAATTCCCTTTGTGACTGCCCAACGGACTCATATCCTCCCGTTTGAAATAGATCTTCGCCGGCGTCTTCAGGGCCTTCTCCAGATTCACCGCCCTCTGCAGAGGCGAGGGCCTGTTGAGCATCACATAATTATCACGTATCTCGTCGGGTATGTCTATGTACCTTTCTTTCGACAGTTCCTGTTTCACGATGGACTTCGTGAACACCGGATAGAGGTCCTCCGGCGTCACCGGTTCTCTCGTTCCCGGGTGGAGGATCGGTTCCAGGTTCTTCAGATCTGCCGCCATGTTATAGTATCTTTTAGGGATCTCGTCGACCGACAAGGTCACACGTATATCTTTTTCTATTGACATAAATGTGCAATTCGGCAATCGGTATATTAACATTACGTACATTGATGTACAAAAATATACATTAGATAACTAAATACCATCTCTCATCGTCGTATTACCGGATCATATAAGCAACCGCTTGGCGGATCCGGGCGATTCTGTCACTATCGTTGAAATCATAGAAATGTATATATAGAAGTAATAACAAATACTGCACTCGAAAATAACGGAATGTTGAAAGGAGGTAAGGAAAATGGTCAGAGATAAAGCATTCAAGGTCGCGGAACTGAGACCGGGAGAGGCGGGGAGAGGCGTAGTGCGGATAGATCCCGCACTGATGGAGATACTCGATCTCAGAGTGGGCGACATAGTAGAGATACATGGAAGTAAGAAAACCGTTTCAAAGGTGCTGAAGGGAGACTTTGAGGATACAAATAAAGGAATAATAAGAATGGACGGCTCCACGAGACGCAACGCCGGGACGAGCATCGACGAACGCGTGGACATTGAGAAGATAGTTGCGAAGAACGCGGAAAAGATAACATTCTCGCCGTCGTCCGATGAAGCAAGACTTCGCGGCGGCGAGGATTATGTGAAACAATTGCTGGAAGCACGCGTCTGCTCCAAGGGGGACATCATATCGATGAATATCATGGGCAACAGGATCGATCTTACCGTTACGTCGTTCACGCCCGCGGCGGACGCCGTCATAATGACGCCGAGCACGGTCGTGAAGATAAACGAAAGACCGAACAGCAAGACCGGCGATATCCCGAAGGTCTCGTACGAGGACATCGGAGGACTCGGTGACGAAGTGAAGAAAGTAAGGGAGATGATCGAATTACCGTTAAAGCATCCGGAGCTTTTCAAACGGCTCGGCGTGGAGGCGCCGAAAGGTGTGTTGCTGCACGGCCCTCCGGGTACCGGGAAAACAATGCTGGCAAAGGCCGTCGCGGGAGAGACCAGCAGCAATTTCGTCTCTATCGGCGGACCGGTTATCATGAGCAAGTTCTACGGCGAGTCCGAAGAACGGCTGAGGGAGATATTCAAGGAAGCGGAAGAGAATGCGCCGAGTATAATATTCATTGACGAGATCGATTCGATCGCCCCTAAACGCGACGAGGTATCGGGAGAACAGGAAAGGCGCGTGGTGGCGCAACTGCTTGCGCTGATGGACGGTCTCGAGGCACGCGGTAAAGTTGTCGTCATCGGAGCTACGAATCGGCCCAACGCGCTGGACGAGGCCCTGAGAAGACCGGGAAGGTTCGATCGGGAGATAGAGATAAGCATTCCGAACAGGGACGGCCGTTTGGAGATATTACAGATACACACGAGAGGGATGCCGCTCACTGACGACGTAGATCTGGAAAGGCTTGCGGATCTCACTCACGGATACGCGGGTGCCGATCTTTCCGCATTAACGAAAGAAGCGGCGATGGCCGCTCTCCGGCGCATATTGCCGGAACTCGATCTCGAGACGGATGAGATCCCGTTCGACACTCTGATGAAAATATATGTGAACAAAGATGATTTCAATGTTGCACTCAGGGAGATGCAGCCTTCCACCATGCGTGAGGTACTCATCGAAAAACCGAGGGTGCACTGGGATGACATCGGTGCGCTGGCGGAAGCGAAACAGGAATTGAAGGAAGCGGTGGAATGGCCTCTGAAATATGGAAAAGTGTTCGAACACATGAACGCCAAACCTCCGAAGGGCATACTGCTCTACGGGCCGCCGGGTACCGGGAAAACAATGCTGGCAAAAGCGGTAGCAACGGAAAGCGAGGCAAACTTCATCGCAGTGAACGGCCCTGAATTCCTGAACAAATGGGTCGGCGAAAGTGAGAAGGCGGTCCGCGAGACGTTCAGAAAGGCAAGACAGGCCGCCCCGTGCGTCATCTTTATGGACGAAATAGACTCCATCGCTCCGCAGCGCGGAACGGGAGACGACAGTAAGGTAACGGAACGTGTGATATCGCAGATGCTGACGGAAATGGACGGTCTTCACGCGCTGAACGGTGTCGTCATAATAGCGGCGACGAACCGCCCTGATATATTGGACCCTGCGCTGCTGAGACCGGGAAGGTTCGACAAGAGCATTCTCATTGGCCCGCCGGACAAAGAATCCAGGATATCCATCTTCAAGATACACACGAAGGACAAACCGCTGGATGACGACGTGGACATCGATAAGCTTGCGGAGATCACGGACGGCAGCACCGGCGCGGATATCGGCGCAATATGCAACGAGGCCGTGATGACCGCCGTGCGCACACTCGTCGCTTCGGGGAACATACCGACGGACGATGAGATAAAGGGATGTAAGGTGAAGATGGAATATTTCGTTAAGGCCGCGGACAAATTCGGACCGGCGGCCAGGGAGGAACTCGGCAGATACACCGGATATGCTTAAGAACGGGGCACGGGCCCCGTTCATCTTTTATCACATCTTTGTTCTGCGTCCCCGCTGACCATGACATGCATCCGTTCCGGCGCAGGGACGCAAAAGCATTATTACCGAGGTCTGGAGCACCAAATTTCCATGAATAATATAAATAGAAGGATTAACCCTTTCCATATTGTGACCAGAGAGGATCTGATTAATAACACGCGCGCCATACTTGCGCGGGCAGGTTACAGCGTATCCTCTCCCCTTAACATGAGAAGCGTCTGTTTCGACATCGTCGGCAGAAAAAAGGATTCGCTGCTCATTGTAAAAGTTCTGAGCAACGTAGACGCTTTCTCAAGAGAGAACGCGGACGAGATGAAGATACTCGCGGAGGCTCTCGGAGCGCGTCCGATACTCATAGGCGAACGCTCGTCGTCGGGTTCTTTGGAACCTGGTATTGTATATTCGAGGTTCAACATATCGATAATATCCAACGATACGTTAGCGGATCATCTTCTTGACGAGATACCGCCGTTCATATTCGCCGCCCCCGGCGGCCTTTACGTGAAACTCGACAGCGATCTTCTGAGACACCTGCGGGAAACAAGAGGACTGAGTCTGGGAACATTGGCGGAGACCGCCGGAGTTTCGCGAAGAACGATACAGATGTATGAAACGGGGATGAGCGCCATGATCGACGCGGCAATAAGACTTGAGGAGTTCCTCAACATCCCGATAATCCAGCCTATGGATCCGTTCGGTTATAAGAACGAAGATAAAAGCAAAGAGTACGAAGTATCCGGAGATAAGAGAACGGATGTTCAGATATTCAATCTGCTGCTGGACCTCGGCTGTTCCGTCACCCCGACGATACGCAGTCCTTTCGAAGCTCTCACCAGAAGCGAGAAGATGGTCATACTCACGGGACTCGGGAGCGAGGACGACCGTCTTGTGCATAAGGCGTCCATCGTCTCCGATATCTCACGGATATCGGGACAGCATTCCGTTATCATCGTCGAACACAAAAGAAATCTGGATAATATACAATCGACCGCAATAGTCACCAAAGAGGAAATAAAGAAGATGGACGACCAGTCCGAGCTGAAAGAACTTGTTCTCGAACGGAGCGGCCATGATGATCGCGATTAACGTGAACGGATGCCGTGTCGATATATTGCCTGTTGTCAAAGGTCTTGTGTCCGAATATGAGAAAGTGAAAGGATGTGTCAACGAAAGTTATGACACCTTTGCCGTCTCCCTCGGAAAAGAGGATATCATCGCCGTCGGTCTCAGAGACGAATTGAAAGAGGATCAGGAGATAGAGGATATAGATATCGTCTATCTCCACTATCTCGGGGAATTCGGAGATACGGATATCCCAACGCCGGCGTTCTCCGCTTTGGTCGACGCGTGCAACGATCTTTCAAGACCGGTGATGGCGCTGGACATGGACGAAGAATCTTATTCCGCGGTATATTGCGAGCTCATATCCACATTGGAACTTCTCAAAGAGGGAAGGCTTGTGAAGAAGGCATTGAAAAAGGAGTTCGACATGACCTCGGCGGAAGCGTTCTCGAAGGACTGGGATTCCTTTGTCAACAATTCGAAAGGGTTCCGTGAATTAACGAAATTAAGGGAGAAATATATGGCCAACCGCATCAGATTATTATCAAAGGATTCGGAACGGATGCTTGCCGTTGTGGAAACAGAACGTATTAATGGCATTGTATCAATACTTAAAGCAGATGTCTGACGATCCGCATGACCGTGTGCCTCGTAACGAGAAGGAATTCTGGGACGTGTTCGAAGAGGACACCGGATATGCGGAGATCGAAAAAGGCTACGGAAACGAGGAGTGCGACAAATGCTCCGAGAGCGCCTACCGCGGCTTCTCATTCTGCCCGAAATGCGGAAGGCCCGTTGTCACCCGCCCGGCCAACGGCGTGCCGGCGGGCAGCACACATAAGAATCAAAAACTCGCGAACACCGTAAGGATCATCGGCCTGTTCCTGATGCTGAATTGCGCCGCGATGCTGTTCTTTGAGATGTACACGGTCTTCTGGGGAATGGATGGGATAGCTGCGGGTATCGAGCACTATTCCCTCGGTGTGCTGTTCCTTGTTCCTTCACCGGTCGTTCTATTCTGGGTATCCGGGATATTCGCCGATTCGTATTATCTTTTTCTGGTAATGGCAGTGACCTTGTCCTTTGTCTTTTTGCTATACAAAAGCTACAGAGGCATCGCATTAGTACTCAAAGAAAATACAGAGGCGGCCGACGATATTCCGTTATACAGCGTCGCGACCCTGTTCGCCGCGACCATTGCGATCAATCTCATATTCAACCTGCTTGTGACGGCCGCAGGCAGCACCCCGGCGACACCGGGCCCCCCTGCCGAGCCGTGGATGGATTGGTATTCCTTACTCAACGCATCGGTCTGGGAAGAGGTGATATGCCGCATAGTGTACATCGGCGTTCCGATAACGATCATAGCTCTTCTCCTAAAAGAGAAAGAGGCATGGAAACGCCTGTTCGGTCATTTCGAGCTGGATAATGCCGCCGCGGTGTTCATTGTCATCTCATCGCTCATATTCGCGGCAGCTCACATCTCAAGCTGGGACATCTTCAAGTTGTTCCCGACATTCGTATCCGGTCTCGCGCTCGGCTATCTGTTCGTTAAATATGGGGTATACGCGTCGATAATGTTCCATTTCCTGGTGGATTATCTGTCGTCGGTCGAGTGGGTCCTCGGCGAGGGCGACACGGCGACGGCGCTGCTGGGACTGTTCCTGATCGTTGTTGTCTTTTTAGGTATCGTTTTCGTGATCTGGTATACGGCCCGTGTCATTAAATTTGTCAGAGCAAAAATTTCAGAGAGGCAGCATACCCTTTAACCGATCCCTTGATACGACTGCCGAATCCAGGGACCTCGCTTCTATGATGTAATTGCCTTTGTATTCCGTCAGTCTTTTCAGGACCTTCGGAAAGTCGATATTACCGTCGCCTATGGTCATGTGATCGTCATTATCGCCTTTATTATCGTGGATATGGATATTCTTGATCCTGTCGCCGAGAAGATCTATCATCTCATCCGTCTGGTTCGTGGTGTTCGCGTGACCTATGTCGAAACATATCTTCATGTCCGTCCCGTCCACAAGCCGGAACATCTCTTCCGCTGTTCTTCCCAGCATATACTTGAACGAGGGCATGTTCTCTACGCATGCGGTCACGCTGAATTCGTTCATCAGACGGTCGATCGTTCTTATCGATCTTTTCGCCTTCTCCATTGATTTGGATTCCTGTCCGGGAACGACGAAGGAGTGGAGACCGGGATGGAATGTCACAGTGGAAGCATTCAGCACTAGCGCCTGTTCCACGGTGGCGATAAGCTCCATCACCGCCGCCTCCCTGAGCCTTTCGCTCAGCGCCGCTATGTTCAGATCGGATATCAGCGAATGAATTGAGAATTTTACATTGTACGAAGGAGCAACGGTCTCCAGTCTCCGCATTATCAGCGGCAGATAGTGTTCTCCTTCCGATACGATCTCCCAGTGCCCGAACTCTTTGGATATCTTCGCAAGCTGCTCTTCGAAACCGACCGTGCTGAACATCGTCGATGAAACACCTATCATATAAGGACCTCCTCTCCGTCCACCGTCTGCGGCGCCAGCGATTCGATGAACGCCGTGATATCGTCCGCCTCTATCGTCACTTTTATCGTACCCAGTATCGTCCTCTCTTCGACGAACGATATTTTTCCGGCATAAGCGGCCTGTTTGTTCATATTGAATACGGAACGCTCTCCTCTCCTTCCCTTCATGAGTACGGAACGCGTCGTGTCCAGTATCCTCTGCCTTCTTATCTGCAGAGCGAAATGTTCTAGGTCCGTTGTATCGGCTGTGAATCTGTCCTCTTCCATCGCAAGCTCAATACCCGGAAATATGTTCGTTACCGCATGCGCCACCCTTTGCGGATCTTCGCTCGGAAATATCGGGCAGGATATCCTGACGTTCGCCATCGTTGTACGGGATGTTCAAAAAAGTATATAACAAATCATCTGCTGTTAGACCCCCATGAGGACCGAGGTCTTGAGGATCGCGACGGAGAGGAACATGTTCCTCAGCCCGGAGGCCTTGGAATTAATTCTTTCTGATTCGGAGCCGGCATCCTTCGTTAATAATGTTATATCAATGATGTCAAAGAATTCCATGCTCGTCGGAAAGGACGATGTGCTCGGCCTCCTTTCCAACAATCTTTCAAAAAAAGAGATCGCACCCGTCGTTCCCAAGAACAAGAAGCAGTACGATATATCCGTGGTGCCCGGGACGGATGTGACCGGCGAATCCACATGCGAAGGGAAGGTGGAGGATTTCCACAGATATTTCACGAGCCGCTACAATTCGATAAAGGATATTCTGAGAAGGCGCATGGGCGCCACTTTCACGGCGGAAAAATTACACTCCATGGGTAAAAGGATGGATCTGAACCGCGAAGTACAGATGATCGGTATGGTGACCGAGTCCGCGATAACAAAGAACGGCCACCGGACGCTGACGGTAGAAGACGACACCGGATCGTTCAAAGCGATCGTCCTTAAGGATTCGCCGTTCGCTGATGATATTATAGTAAATGACGAGGTCATCGGTCTCGTCGGCGGTCTGACAAGGGACGGCAAGATGCTCGTTGCTTCAGATGTTGTAAGGCCCGGTGTGCCGTCCGATCCTTGGGAGCCGTCGGATTCCGTAGCCTCCGTTGGTTTCCTTTCCGACATACACGCAGGAAGCCACACGTTCCTCGAGAACAGATGGGGGGCCATGGTCAGATGGCTGAGAGAGAACGCCTGGAGAACCGATCTGGATTATCTTATTCTTCCGGGTGACGTCGTGGACGGAATAGGAATATTCCCGGGACAGCAGGAAGAACTGACCATAGACGACATCTACAAACAATATTACAAACTGGCCGAATATCTGAAGGAGATACCGGATCACATAAAGATCGTTCTGCAGCCGGGCAACCATGACGCCTGCCGGCCCGCCGAACCGCAGCCGGCGCTCTCCGAGGTGTTCGGTAAGGTCTTCGATTCCAATGTCATGCTTACCGGGAATCCGGTGTCCCTGAAGATAGAGGGAAGGACCATACTGGCATATCACGGAAGGAGCATCGACGATTGGGTGGCCGGCGTTCAGAAACTGACCTATGAGAAGCCGGTGGAGATAATGAAGGAGATGCTGGAACGCAGACATCTGGCTCCCATGTACGGGAAGAAAACGGCACTGGCGCCGGAGAAGAAAGATTACCTGGTGATAGATAAAAGACCCGATATTTTCGTGACGGGGCATGTGCACGGCGCCGGAACAGAGGAATACAGAGGGATAAGACTGATCGCCGCATCCACCTGGCAGGCCCAGACGGATTTCCAGAAGATGCATAACTTCAATCCGGACCCGGGATATATGCCGATAGTTCACCTCGGGACCGGCGACACGATCATGAAGGGTTTCTGAAACGCTTATATCTCTTACGGATGAACGAACATGCTTTCGCTGGCCTGGATATGTCTGATCGCCGCCGGCCTTCTGGAACCCTGCTGGGCGATATCGCTGAAAAGGTCTGAAAGGTTCAGGAACATTCGGTGGGGCATCGCCACCGTTGTCTTCCTGACCGGAAGTTTATACCTCCTGTCGTATTCCATGATAACGTTACCGGCCGGCACCGCATATGCCGTATGGACCGGCGTCGGCGCGGTGGGAACCCTCGCGGCCGGAGCCCTTGTGTTCAGAGAAAAGGCGACCTCCGTAAAGATATTCTTCGTGTTATTAATCATTGCTGGCATAGTTGGTTTTCAGATAACGGGAGGTGTTTGAGATGTATGACGAACGATGGAGATTCGTGATGGTCGGCGGTCTGTTCGAGATCGTCTGGGCGATAGCGATGAAGTATTCGGACGGGTTCGCCGACCTTTTCTGGGATGTTGTCGTAATCGTCTTCATCATAATGAGTATGGTGATGCTTTCGAAGGCGATAGCGTCGGGGATACCTCTGGGTGCCGCATATGCCGTTTGGGTCGGTATCGGCGCGGCAGGTACGTTCGTTTACGGTATTATGTTCATGGACGAACCGTTGAGTGTTATGAGAGTAATGTTCGTCGTTATGGTGATCGCCGGCATCACCGGGCTGCAAAGAACGTCGTCTGGGTCTTTAGAAAATGAAGAACAGTGACGGGGGCGTTCACCGCCCGTTTGTGATCGCTTATTCTTCTTTCTCCTTCTTTTTCCTCTTCATGACGAACGCGAGCCGCATGATGGTGAGGATCATAAGTATGAGCAGTATGCATCCGATCATATAGGCAATATGCTGGCTTATACCGTTGTCGCCTATGTTCGCATCAGCCTTTGCTATAACGCTCCCGTCGTTGCAGCATCCGCATTCACAGTCGCCGCCGCAACCGGACCCGTCGCATTCGCCGGCGGCCTCGCAATCCTCACATGTGCAGCTGCACTGGGATCCGTCATCGTCGCCGGACAGTGTGTACGGGACTGCATCGTGAGGAAGACCCAGATCGTTAATATTACCATCGTCGACAGCATGATCGGTCTCGCCGGGCTCTGTGCTCTCTGATGTGCCAGTATGATCGTCGCTGAACATTCCGGCCGATCCGTCCTCGTCCGATGTCAGCGTTCCGGCGTCTGCCGCGTAGATCCCTTTGCCGTCGTGATCTGTGCTCATTACAACATAGCCAGATATGATCTTTTCTCCGTCGGCATCTGCGCTTACACCGTTGCGGGGGACGTCGTTCACCGTCACATTACTTTCGTCGGTGAAGAGACCGCTGTCAGATATGGCGTTGCCTTTTAAGGCCGCCGTACCGCCGTTCTCGGGGCATGTCGGCGCTCCGCCGTCCGTGACATCGTCCGCGAGGGTCGTCTGGCCGTGAACGTCCATATCTGTGAGTTCCGATACACCCGTCACATATTCCGCCGGCCGTTGTATGCCCGGATCGTTCGGCGACAGCGTATCGGTCACTTCTGTTCCGGTACCGGGAACAGCATGATCGGAGACCTCAGGCCCGGTGACCGCAACATCGAACACATCCTGTACCGTTAACGTTAAAACAGTGATACTGCCCGTTTCGTCAATGGTCACGCCCGGCACGAAGATGTCCGCACCGAGCGCGTCGCTGCTGCTTATGTCGCCGCCGAAAAAGAACGGTGCCGAGAACACGAACATCATCGCTGTGATGATCGAGGCCGCGGCGATCGGTCGCCTAAGGTTCCTTCTGTTTAGCATTATCGCTTTTACCCCCCAAGTGTGCGTCAAAGGCGCGGCCGTTAACGCATCTGTCGCATAAAGTGTATCCTATATAATAATAATATTTATTAACAATTGACTATCTTAACATAGATTGTATACTATGTTTCAAAAAATATTGAAAAATTTGCGTTCTGAGAGCCGATTTTCCAATATAATAATTATATTGAACGTTGACCGCCGTTCTTCCGCGTAAAAGAATTAAGGAATGTTAAGATGTTTTTTCAGAGTCCCTGCCATATGAAGTAGACGGTAAGGAAAGCGCCGAGCATGAGCATCGCATACCCCACTATCCATATCACCTTGAACGCTCTCGCTCTTTTTTTCGGGTCGTCGCGTATCTCCAAATAACGGTCTTCGAGCGATCTCACTCCGCTGCCTCTCCTTTCTTCTTCAGATGCTTGAGACGTATCGTGTTCTCACGCTCCATCTCCTGAAGACGGAACTCAACGAACGCTTCCGACTCCTCGAGTTCCGGGATCACCTTGAATTCGAGCGCGTTCACTCTCCTCTTCGTTTTCTCTATCTCGTCGAGAAGTTTCTTCATCGTCGTTTCTACCTCGGCCGCTCTCACAAGCGTTTCGAGAAGTTTCTCGAACGCGTGAGCGGCCTCTTCGATATATGCCGACGTGGATATCACACCGTACCCCTTTTCCGTCATGGGCGCGTGGATAAGGTCGCATTCCACCTTGGGGACCATCATACCCATTATGCTCTTGCTTCCGAGTTTTACCTGGGGGTCCGCTTTCAGCGCGTATGCGGCACTTTTCACCGCAATGGCTCCTTCCACCGCCCTGGCTATGGCGATCTTCTGCATCGCGTTGTCATAGTCGTTGAGAACGGAACCGCGCATTTGTTTCGCCTTCTCCATCACTTCGAAGAACTCGATGATAAGGCCGTCCCTTTTCATCTTCATGATCTTGTATCCGCTCTTGGACAGTTTGATCTTCTTCTTCACCTCGAGAAGAACGGACCTTGTCGGTGTTATTTCCTGCGTCGGCATCTGAACTCAACTCTGAAGGTACTTTTCCTGATACTTACGGTCGATCCTCGTCAGCTGATCCGCGGACAGAGATCTCAAGATGTCCCAGGATATCGCTAACGTGTCCTCGATCGATCTGTCCTCTTCGTGACTCTGTCTTACGATACGGTCTTCGAATATGTCCGCGAAATCCAGAAGCCTTCTGTCCTTCTCCGATAACGACTCTTTACCGACGATCGCCACAAGCCCTCTCAGGTCCTTGCCTTCCGCATACGCCGCGTACAGCTGGTCCGAGACCGCCTTATGGTCCTCTCTTGTCTTACCGGGGCCTACGCCTGCGTTCATCAGTCTGCTTAAGGACGACGAAACGTTCACCGGCGGGTATATGCCGGCGCGGTGCAGATCCCTCGACATAACGATCTGACCTTCCGTGATATATCCGGAAAGGTCCGGGATCGGATGCGTGATATCATCGCCGGGCATCGAAAGGATCGGGATCTGGGTGATACTTCCCTTCTTTCCTTTGATCCTTCCCGCTCTTTCGTACAGTTCCGCAAGATCGGTGTACATGTAGCCGGGATATCCTCTTCTTCCGGGAACTTCCTCTCTCGCCGCCCCTACCTGCCTTAACGCTTCGCAGTAGTTCGTAAGATCGGTCATTATCACAAGCACCTGCATGTCCAGTTCGAAGGCCATGTATTCCGCCGTTGTAAGACCCAGACGAGGCGTAACGATACGCTCGATGGCCGGGTCGTCCGCCAGATTAAGGAAGACCACCGCGTTCTTTAACGCACCCGTTCTTTCGAACTCCTTCATGAACGACTGCTTCTCTTCGTTAGTGATACCCATGGCAACGAACACCACGGCGAATTCTTCGTCCTTACCGCGGACCTTCGCCTGCCTTGCGATCTGCATCGCAAGGTCGTTGTGCGGTAACCCGGAAGCGGAGAATATCGGAAGTTTCTGCCCTCTTACAAGGGTGTTCATTCCGTCGATGGTCGAAACGCCCGTTTGAATAAAATCGGCGGGGTTGTCACGGGCCCACGGGTTTATCGCGGCGCCTACGATATCCAGCTTCTTTTCCGGTGTTATCGCCGGTCCGCCGTCGAGCGGCTCGCCGCTTCCCGAAAGGACACGGCCGAGCATGTCCCTCGACACCGGCATCTTCATCGTTTCGCCTAGGAAACGTACGCTTGCGTTCCTGTCTATTCCGGCGGTACCTTCGAATATCTGCACCACCACCATGTCGTCCGACGAATCGAGGACCTGTCCTCTCTTCGTCGAGCCGTCCGATAATTTAACGCTTACGAGTTCCTGATATGTTATCGGTTCCGTATTCTTAACGAAGACCAGCGGTCCCGCTATCTCGGAGATCGTCTTGTACTCTTTGGATACTTTGCTCATTGATCACACCCCCAGTTCCGCGAACTGTTTCTCGAGGTCGGTGTCGACCGCTTTAAGCTCGTCGTCTATGTTCGTTTCGTACTTCGACATCGCCAATCTCTGTTTCGCGGGTATCGATGCTATCTTCGATACCTGCGCGCCTGCCGCCAGCGCCTTATCGGCGAGATCGGAATACTTCCTGATCAGTTTCATGACCGTGTACTGTCTCTGCATCGGGCAGTACGTATCGATCGGGTGGTAAGCGTTCTGCTGCAGGAATATCTCTCTTATCATCTTCGACACCTCAAGCGTCACCTTCTGCTCGTCCGGCAACGCATCCGAACCGACCAGCTGAACGATCTCCTGCAGTTCCGATTCTTTTTGAAGGATCTGCATCGCCCATTCCCTCAGTGCGGGGAAATCTTCTGCGATATTGGTCGAATACCAGGACCTCAGCTGCTTGTCGTATAACGAATACGACGTAAGCCAGTGGATGGCGGGGAAGTGTCTCCTTTCCCTTAATTTCGTATCGAGCGCCCAGAACACACGCACAATGCGTAACGTGTTCTGTGTAACGGGTTCCGAAAGGTCTCCGCCCGGCGGTGAAACGGCACCGATAACGGAAATGGAACCTTCCGAATCCGCTAACGTTTTGCATCTGCACGCACGCTCGTAGAACTCCGATAATCTTCCCGCAAGGTATGCGGGGTAACCTTCTTCTCCGGGCATCTCCTCGAGACGCGAGGATATCTCTCTCATCGCCTCCGCCCATCTTGATGTCGAATCGGCCATCAATGACACGTTATAACCCATATCTCTGTAATATTCGGCTATCGTCATTCCCGTGTAAACGGACGCTTCTCTTGCCGCAACGGGCATGTTCGACGTGTTCGCTATGAGCACCGTCCTGTTCATAAGCGGGTTTCCGGACTTCGGATCCTCAAGATGCGGGAATTCTGTGAGGACCTCGGTCATCTCGTTGCCGCGTTCGCCGCATCCTATGTATACCACGATCTCGGCATCGGACCATTTGGCGAGCTGTTGCTGTGTAACTGTTTTTCCGGTACCGAACCCTCCCGGGATCGCGGCCGCTCCTCCTTTCGCCAGCGGGAACATTGTGTCAAGCACCCTCTGTCCCGTAACTAACGGAATATCCGGCTGGAACTTCTCTTTCACGGGTCTGGGGACACGGACGGGCCACTTCTGCATCATTGCTATATCCTTACCGTCGATCACCGCTATGATCTCCTCGACGGTGAAGGAACCTTCCTTTATGCTCTCCACTTTTCCCTTTATGTCCGGGGGCACCATGATCCTGTGCTCCATCGTCCCTTCCATCACGGTACCGATGACGGAACCGGCGGAGACCTCGTCCCCTTTCTTCACTACGGGAGTGAAATCCCATTTCTTCTCTCTGTCCAATCCAGGTGCGGATACGCCGCGATAAATGAAATCCCCCATCTTGTCCTTAAGGACCGGCAGCGGTCTCTGTATCCCGTCATAAACTGACGAGAGCAGACCCGGACCGAGTTCCGCGACAAGGGGGCGGCCGGTGTTGGAGACCGGCTCTCCCGGTCTGACGCCGGACGTGTTCTCATAAACCTGGATGATGGTGTGGTCTCCCACGATCTTAATGACCTCTCCCATCAGTTTCTCTGTTCCGACCTGCACGACATCGTACATCTTCGGCGAGATACCGACGGCGGTCACAACGGGCCCTGC
>WRKA01000175.1 GCA_009778265.1 Methanomassiliicoccaceae archaeon
ACGCAAAAAGACGGGCTTGTAGCTCAGCTAGGTAGAGCGATCGGCTCTTAACCGATCGGTCAAGGGTTCGAATCCCCTCAAGCCCGCTTATCACTTTCTCGCCTTCAGGCGATGCGCTGTTCTGCTGCAGACAATGATTCAAAAATCGGTGCCTGAGAACCGTATTATTGTGTCCGGCAGCGTAACTTAATGTCGGATCGTCAGAATTTCGGGATCTTGATATTTGTGTACGTATCCACCGGCTGCCGGGATACGTTCGACCGTTGGATATCTGCGTAATATCTCTGTGCGGTTCCTGTGTCCTTATATCGGAGCTTTGCGGACATCGCGATATTGTTCTTTCCGAATTTACAAAACAACGAGGTCCGTTCTTTCATACTTGTTGCATCCCGGGATACTCTTTTTGTATCTCCAGCATTTTATTGCGTCTGCCAGCGTCCTTCCTTTGTTGTCGCCGAAGAAATCACGGATGTATGTGTTGTATTCGAATTGTTTTCCTATTTCCGTTCTGCGTTCTTTCTTTTCTTCCGTTATTGAAAGATAAGCTTGGATCGCGTCTTTGTAGCTCTTTCCCGCGTTGGACCTCAGCCAATTCAGGAACGGGACGCTGAATCTGAACCGCTCGCCGATCTTTTCTTTGAAGAAGGCACGGCGCGCCTCCGAACATACGAAGTTCTCTTCTATCGGAGAGTCTTCGGTCACCTCCCGGATATTGACCGGAGGCCTCCGTCTTACCGTAACGGCCGATTCTTCGCCGGTGTCCAGATAATGCGCTATGCGTTCCGTGACCTCCGGTTTCCCTCCCGCCGTACGCAGACCTTCCTGCCGGCAGAACCGTATCAGTTCCTCTTTCAGATAATAGAAACTGCGGAATGTTCCGCTGTCCAGTGTCTTGCTGAGATGAGGTCTGTCCGTCATGATCTTTTCATTAACGTTCATTATACACCCGAATAAAATGATTCTTACGTCATCCGTCCCGTTGTATAGTGTCCGCTTATCACATACGATAATGACCGTTCGTTCGTTGTCGGCAAACAATTAATCGTTTTAGTTCATTAATGTACATAATAGTACATCAATGTACATAATATTAATATATTATTTGCTGTTTTGCCGTTTCGTGAGAAAAATGATCAGCCCGACGCTCGAAGAAATGAAGAGGATCGCTTCCGCTGGAATGTACGATGTGGTGCCTCTAAGCACTGAAATGTACGCGGATACGGTGACGCCGATAGAAGTGCTCAGAAAATTAATGAACGTGAGCGGCCACTGCTTTATACTGGAGAACGTAGAGGACACGAAGAGATGGGGGCGGTATACGTTCTTAGGTTTCGACCCGAGGACGGAGATAACATGTTCCGCCGGCGTCACGAAGATAAAGAACGGAGCGGAGACCCGTACAGAAAGAAAGGACCCGAATGAATGCATACGTCAGATATTAAATGAGAACAGAAGCGTCAGGTTCTCTGACCTCCCTCCCTTCACCGGAGGCCTCGTCGGCTATTTCTCATACGATCACGTGAAATATTCCGAACCCTCGCTTGTCTTGAGAGCGAAGGACAACGAACACTTCAACGACCTCGATCTTATGTTCTTTGATAAAGTTGTTGCGTTCGATCATTACAGACAGAAGATCGTGCTCATCGTCAACGTAAGAACTGAAGATGCCGGCGAGGAGTATGAGAACGGTATTCATGAACTGAAAAAGCTTAAAGAACTGATACTCGGCGGAGAACCGGAGAGAACACCGGCAGCACGTCTGGGATCGGAATTCAAGGCACTGTTCTCGGAAGAACAGTTCTGCGGCATTGTTGAAAAAGCTAAGAGGTACATCAGAGAAGGGGAGATATTCCAGGTGGTCCTTTCGAATCGTTACGAGGCCGAGTTCGAAGGATCTCTCCTTGAAGCGTACCGCATCATGAGAACTACGAACCCGTCGCCGTACATGTTCTATTTCAGAGGCGGGAACATCGAGATAGCGGGCGCTTCGCCCGAGACGTTGGTGAAACTGCAGGACGGAAAGATATCCACGTTCCCGCTCGCGGGAACCAGGCCGAGAGGTACCACTGCCGAAGAGGATGCGGAACTTGAGAAGGATCTGCTTTCGGATGAGAAGGAACTGGCGGAACACAATATGCTTGTCGACCTCGGAAGAAACGATATAGGCATCGTCAGCAGAACGGGTTCCGTTTCTGTTGAAAGGTATATGTCGATACTTCGTTATTCTCATGTGATGCATATCGGCTCCGCCGTTGTCGGGGAGATACGCGACGATAAGAGCGGCCTTGACGCTATCAACGCCGTACTTCCCGCCGGTACGCTCTCCGGTGCGCCGAAGATACGGGCGATGGAGATAATCGACGAACTTGAAGGTGAGAAAAGGGGGATATACGGAGGAGCGATAGGCTATCTTGACCTTACCGGGAACATGGACACCTGCATCGCCATAAGGATAGCGTACAAAAAGAACGGAAAGGTGTTCGTACGGTCGGGCGCGGGGATCGTGGCCGACAGCGATCCGATATCCGAATACAGAGAATGTACGAACAAATCAAAAGCGGCCATCAATGCCGTCGTCATGTCTGCCGGAGGTATCGAACAATGATACTGCTGATCGACAATTACGACAGTTTCTCTTATAATCTGTATCACATGATCGCCGCATACCGTGACGTGAGAGTGATAAGGAACGACGCCGTGACCGTCTCCGATATCGAGAGGATCGCTCCCTCCGCGATCGTCATCTCGCCGGGACCGGGAAGACCGGCGGACGCGGGCGTCTGCGTAGAGACGGTGGAACGATTTCACAAAGAGATACCGATCATCGGTATATGTCTCGGACATCAGGCCGTGTACGAAGCTTTCGGCGGTTCCCTGAGATACGCGAAGGAACTGATGCACGGCAGATCGTCCGCTGTCTCCGTGGACAGAGAGAATGCTCTCTTCGAAGGCCTCCCCGATGTGATAAGAGGGGCGAGATATCATTCGCTGGCCGCCGATGAGACCGCTCTTCCCGAAGAACTCAAGATAACGGCACGCGCCGCCGACGGCGAGATCATGGCGGTGTCTCATAAAAAATATCCCGTCTACGGGGTACAGTTCCATCCGGAATCCATTCTTACGCCTTACGGATCCATGATAATACAGAATTTCCTGAGGGTGTGCGAATGATAAAGGAAGCGATACTCTCCCTGGCGAAAAGACAAGACCTTCCCTATGATACGGCGGAAGCGGTGATGCATGAGATAATGACCGGTAAGGCTTCGCCCGTTCAGATGAGCGCGTATCTTACCGCGTTAAGCCTGAAGGGCGAGACGATCGACGAGATCACCGCGTCCGCATCCGGAATGAGGAAACATTGTGTCAGATTATTACATGACGTGAACGCGCTGGAAATAGTAGGAACGGGCGGCGACGGAGCTAATACGTTCAACATCTCAACGATCGCGGCGATCATCGTCGCCGCCGCGGGTGTTCCCGTTGCCAAACACGGCAACAGAAGCGCGTCCGGTAAGTGCGGTGCCGCGGACGTTCTAGAAAAGCTGGGGGTGAACATACATGCGGCTCCGGAAAAAAGCTCCGAACTGCTTAGGGACACGAACATATGTTTCCTGTATGCGCAGAACTACCACATAGCGATGAAATATGCCGCTCCTATACGCAGAGAGCTCGGTATACGGACGGTGTTCAACATTCTCGGACCTTTGACCAACCCCGCAGGCGCCGACATGGAACTCATGGGGGTATACGATAAGGATCTCGTGGAACCGCTGGCGCAGGTATTGTGCAATCTCGGCGTCAAGAACGCGATGGTCGTCCACGGAACGGACGGTCTGGATGAGATCTCGATGACATCGCCGACGCTCTGCTGCGAAGTGAAGGACGGCGTCACACGATCCTATGAGATAACACCGGAACAGTACGGATTCGGAAGATGTACCGTGAAGGACCTCGAAGGCGGAACACCCGAAGATAACGCCGGAATATTGAGAGCCATACTGAACGGGGAGAAGGGAGCGAAACGCGATGCGGCTGTGCTGAACGCTGCCGCCGCGTTATACGTCGCGGGAAGGCACAGATCGATAGATGGTGCCATTAAAACAGCAGAGAACGTGATAGACAGCGGTAAGGCGATGATGAAGCTCGACGAATTCATACGCTGTTCGAAGGAATGATAAGATGGACATCCTCAGCGCTATTGTTGCAAGAACGAAAGAGCGCATTACGGAAAAGAAAAGGACGGTGCCGCTTGACGATATGATCAAAGCGGCGGACGCCGTCCGTATCGAAGGATACGGGTTCGAGAGGGCATTACGGAACGGCGACATTGCGTTCATCTGCGAGACAAAGAAAGCATCTCCGTCAAAAGGTGTGATCTCCGACGACTACGACGCTGTTCGGATAGCTAAGGAATATGAACGGGCGGGGGCGGACGCGGTGTCCGTGCTAACGGAACCGTATTATTTTCAAGGGAGTGACGACGACCTCCGCGGCGCGGCCTCCGAGATCCGCATACCGCTTCTCAGAAAGGACTTCATTGTTGACGAATATATGATCTACGAATCGAGAACGCTCGGCGCGGATGCCGTACTGCTGATATGCGGAGCGCTTGAAAAAGATGTGCTGGCTAAGTATATTTCCATCGCACACGGAATAGGTCTTTCCGTGCTGACGGAAACTCACAGCGAAACGGAAATAAGAACGGCGCTGTCCGCCGGGGCCAGGATAATAGGGGTGAACAACAGGGACCTGAGAACGTTCGATGTTGACCTGTCGTTAAGCGAAAGGCTCGGGAAGATGGTGCCGGATGATGTTCTTTTCGTAGCTGAGAGCGGGATACGAACTGCGGAAGATGTGGAACGGTTACGGAACGCGGGGGTCGATGCCGTCCTTATCGGAGAGACGATGATGCGCAGTTCCGATAAACGAACGGAACTGCAACGGCTGCATGGTGATGTCAATGATTAAAGTGAAGATATGCGGCCTGTCGAGGATGTGCGACATTGATACGGTGAACAGAGAACATCCCGAATACGCGGGATTCGTTTTTGCTCCCAGTCAGAGAAAGGTAACTCCGAGAACGGCGTCGGAACTGAGGGAAGGACTCCGTTCCGATATCACGGCGGTGGGGGTGTTCGTCAACGAACCGATCGATAATATCATAACGCTTCTTCACAACGGTGTGATAGATGCGGTGCAGCTTCATGGTTCTGAAACTGAGAATTACATCGAAACTTTGAAAAGGATCACGGACGCACCGATCATCAGATCGGCCGCCGTCTCGGATCGTGACGACATTGAAAAAATAAGAACGTCGCCGGCGGACTACCTTCTGCTCGAAGGCAGAATAAGAGGTAAGGGATTTGAATGGAAGTTAGCGGAAGATATCGGAAGACGGTATTTCCTTGCCGGCGGGCTTTCGCCGGATAACGTCACGGAAGCTGTGAGAATAACGAGACCGTATGCGGTCGACGTCAGCGGCGGCGTTGAGACGGACGGTCAGAAAGATGCGGAAAAGATCAGAGAATTCGTAAGGAGGGCAAGAGATGCATAAGAAAGGAAGATTCGGGATCTACGGAGGACAATACATACCGGAGACGCTGATGCGGGCGGTGCTTGAATTGGAAGAAGCGTACGAACGTTACAAGGACGACCCGTCGTTCGTGAAGGAGCTGAACGAACTGCTGAAAAATTATGCGGGCCGCCCTTCTTTGCTTTATTACGCTAAAAATATGACATATGACCTCGGCGGGGCGAAGATCTATCTGAAACGCGAGGATATGAATCATACCGGCTCTCACAAGATAAACAACGTCCTCGGACAGTGTCTTCTCGCAAAAAGGATGAGGAAGACAAGGGTGATCGCCGAAACGGGCGCCGGACAGCATGGTGTGGCAGTTGCGACCGTTGCGGCGCTCATGGGTCTGGAATGCGAGATCTTCATGGGAAAGGAGGACACGGAACGTCAATCCCTGAACGTATTCAGAATGAAACTGCTCGGAGCGAAGGTGAACGTCGTCACAAGCGGGACGATGACGCTGAAGGACGCGGTCAACGAAACGATGAGGGAATGGGTCTCCGGTATCGACGACACTCATTACGTTCTCGGTTCCGTTATGGGTCCCCACCCTTTTCCGACGATCGTGCGCGACCTTCAGAAGACGATAGGCAAGGAGATCAGGGAACAGACGGAAGCGGCGGAAGGAAGACTTCCGGATGCGGTCATAGCATGCGTCGGCGGAGGGAGCAACGCCATCGGTTCCTTTTACGAGTTCATAGACGAACCGTCCGTTCGGCTGATAGGATGCGAAGCGGCGGGACTCGGTATCGAGACAAAGAGAACGGCGGCGACGATAGCCACCGGGTCCGTGGGAATATTTCACGGTATGAAGTCGTATTTCTGTCAGGACGCATACGGACAGATCTCTCCGGTCCATTCCATCTCGGCCGGTCTCGATTACCCGGGCATCGGGCCGGAGCATGCCCATCTGTCCGATATCAAAAGGGCCGAATACGTTCCGGTGACGGATGACGAGGCTGTTGAAGCGTTCGAATATCTTTCCCGCACCGAGGGCATAATACCGGCGATGGAAAGTGCGCATGCCGTCGCGTATGCTATGAAACTGGCACCGGCCATGCGTAACGATCAGGCGATCGTGATAACTCTTTCGGGAAGAGGGGATAAGGATGTCGCCTCCGTGGCAAGATACAGAGGAGTGAGCATAAATGAATAAGATCTCCGATGCGTTCAGGAACAAAAAGGCGTTCATTGTGTTCATCACGGGCGGCGATCCGGATATTGAGACGAGTGAGGAACTCATCGTTGCGATGGCATCGTCGGGCGCGGATATCATTGAGATCGGCATACCGTTCTCCGATCCCATAGCGGAAGGCGAGGTTATACAGAGAGCGGATGAAAGAGCGCTTGCGAACGGCTGCACCGTGGACAAACTCTTCGAGATGGTCGAACGGGTAAGAAAAAAGATAAGCATCCCGCTGCTGTTCATGACCTACATCAATCCGATATTCAGATACGGAAAGACAAAGTTCATGAGAAGATGCGAGGAATGCGGAATTGACGGTATCATTGTTCCGGACCTTCCTTTCGAAGAAAGAGAAGAGATATCCCGCGACTGTAAGGAATTCAATATTACGCGGATATCAATGATCGCCCCCACGTCTCATGACCGCATACGGATGATAGCCGAAGGTGCCGAAGGGTTCCTGTACTGCGTCTCGTCGCTTGGCGTCACCGGCGTCAGGAATGAGATAGGGACGGACGCCGTACGGATGATAGAAGAGTCAAAAAAAGTTACGGATGTTCCCTGTGCCGTGGGATTCGGGATATCGACAAAGGAACAAGCGAGGGAGATGGCCGCCGTGTCGGACGGCGTTATAATCGGAAGCGCGATCGTCAGAATAATTGAAGAATACGGTAATAGATGCGTGGAACCGGTGAAGAAGTTCGTAAAAGGCATCAGGAGCGCTTTATGAACTCCTTGCTGTATCGAGGCCGTACACAATGCGGAAAATAATGTTCACTTGATCATGATCAAGTTGATCGTGAGTAAGTTGATCGTGAATGAGGTCATAGAATGAAAAAATTCTTTGACCGCGGCAGATCGTATGAATCGGCATCGCTTGAAGAACGATACGGTCGCGATGATTTTTCATTCGCTGTGGTGTACGGCCGCCGACGCATAGGAAAAACAAGCCTTATCACCGAATTCATAACCCGCGATAACAAGAAAGCGATATGGTTCACCGCTACCGAGTACCCAGACACCGTGAACCTGGAAAAATTCTCGAGAAGCGTATCATCGGTGTATCAGGACCTTTTCTACGGCGCCCTCATAAATTGATATCATCGTATCTTGTTTTTGTTGCGGGTATCGGGTCGCCCGGCACCGTGAAAGCACATAACAGACAGATTTAAACAATATGCTACCAATATCAGCTTATGTCCTCGGCCGCGAATAAAAGACTCACCATCGAAGAATTGAGATCGATAGTAAGACCTGTGGCAGAGAAGTACGGTGTTGAAAAGATATATCTGTTCGGCTCTGTCGCGAGAGGCGACTATAACGATGACAGCGATTATGATTTCTGCATCGAGAAAGGGAAGATACGAAGCATATTCACGTTCTCTGGATTCTTCAAACAGATGGAAGATGCGATCGGGCATGAAATTGATATAGTGACCACAAAAGGCGTTCCACCCGAGATACTGAACGAAATAATGAAAGAAAGCGTGGTCGTTTATGGTTAAAAAAGCAATAAAGGACATTAACCGTCTGAAGGCCGTCCTGAAATACTGCGGTAAGATCGAAGAGGTTATGGACGAATACGGAGATGATATCGAGGATTTTATGGCGAATCCCAGATATCAGGACCTTTGCTGCTTTTACACGCAACAGATTGGCGAGAACACAAAGAACCTATCTAAAGAAATAACAAAAAAATACCCTGAGATAAATTGGGACGATATCAGAGAAACGAGGAACGATATCGCTCACATCTACGAATGGATTGATCTTGATATGATATGGGGTGCGATCACGGAGGACATTCCGATATTGAAAAGAACGTGTGAGAAGATCCTTAAATATATTGATACGTCCTGACCGGATACTGTTTCCCGGTCAGGTGTTAACATCCGCGCCCGGCCGAGGAGGATCGCTATGCGCCTGTTTTCTGCCGAATGTGCCAAGTTATCTCCGTCAGCGATAACAGACCGAATTCTGGTTTATTTTAATATAATCAAAGAGATTAACCCTTAGATGAATTACGCGGTCATAGATCTAGGATCGAACACCATCCATCTTTTGATATTCGAGGTCGGCGAGAACGGCGATATCTCCAAAATGCTTAGTGAAAAGGAAGTTGCCGGCCTTGCCGGTCATGTTGAGAACGGGGCGCTGAGCGACGAAGGCATTCAGAAGGCGTGCGACATCCTGAACAAACTGAAGATGATCGCTTTCGGGCTGGTCGATCCGATGAACGTACGCGTCTTCGCGACCGCTTCGCTCAGGAACATAACGAACAGAGATGAAGCGGTCCGTATAATTACCGAACGGACGTCGCTGATGCCTGAGATACTGGAAGGTAATGATGAAGCTCTTTTAGGATTCGCGGGCGCTTCGCAGACGGTGGACATGGATGACGGACTGATGATAGACATAGGCGGGGCGAGCACGGAACTCGTCAGATTCAGGAACGGAAAAGCGGAGTATCAGGCCAGCATGCCCGTCGGATGTTTGAGTTTGTACATGAACTGCGTCCGGGAATCCGTTCCGGAGGCTCACGAGAGGGCCATTATCGAACAGATCGTGATCGAAGAACTGCTGAAGATCGGTTGGATCGGCGATATGAAGTGTAAAAAACTCGTCGGCATCGGAGGGACCGTAAGAGCGTTGCTGAAGATCTCCCGAGAATTGGATTATGTGAAAGAGGACAGTAACGAGATGGAGACATCTCACGTCAAAGAGATATTAAAAATGATGCGCGACCACGAGGACAGCGATATCTATCACGTGATATACCGAACCGTACCGGAACGCGCACTGACGATATTCCCGGGACTTATGATACTGAGTACGGTGATAAAACAATTCGGATGCGAATCGATAACGGTAAGCGGGTCCGGCATACGCGACGGATATCTGATAAGGAGAGTGCTGAAGAGAGATGACTGAGTTCTCGTCGATAGGTGCGGGCATAAGGGAGTGTATGCAGAATCGTGAGCTGTCATGGCTGAAGTTCAACGAACGCGTTCTGGAGGAATCCAACTTTCCGGATAACCCTCCGCTGGAGAAACTGAAATTCATTTCGATATTCTGCAGCAATCTTGACGAATTCTTCATGATACGTGTCGGAAGCTTAACGGATTACATGATGTACGCGCCCGAATACACGGACAATAAAACGGGACTCACGGCGGAAGGGCAGCTGAAGGACATCTTCTCAAGAGTTTCGATACTTTACGGTCTTGTTGAAAAATATTTCATCGCGGTGACGGAGGAACTGAAAAAGAACGGGATCCATCATATGAAAGTGGACGATCTGGATACCGATGATATGGAATTCCTTGAGGGACGCTTCGAACGTGAAATAATGCCTCTTCTTTCTCCCCAGGTCATCGACAACAGACATCCGTTCCCTCACATAAACAACAAATGGATGCATATCGGTGTGAGGATAAAGAAAAAAGAAAAGTTACTTTTCGGGCTTATCGCCGTTCCTAAGATACTGGAACGCGTCATATTCCTGGATAACGGAAAAAGATTCGTTCTTCTCGAGGACGTGATAAGACATTTCGCGCATATCGTCTTCCGCCCCTACGAGATCGTCGACCGTACCGTTCTGACGGTGACGAGAAATGCGGACATCAATACCGAGGATCATGACGAAGATGTGGACTACAGGGTGTTCATGCAGGCATTGGTCAAAAAAAGACAGCGTCTGACCCCGGTAAGGTTGGAATTCCAGTTCGGCGTCGGCAGAGAATTCAAAGAATTCTTTATGAATAAGCTCGATCTGAAAGAGGATCAGGTCTTTGTTACTTCCGCGCCGCTCGATCTCTCGTACTCCTTCGGTCTGGAAGGAAAACTTAATCCCGAGGCTTCGGAAGGTCTTGCGAGACCTTCCCACACACCGGCGGAAACATACACGCAGGAAATGAAGGCCGATATTATGAAACAGGTGCAGAGGAAGGATGTTCTGCTCTCATACCCGTTCGAAAGTATGTCCCCCTTCGTGGAGATGATACGGAAAGCGGCGGAGGACCCCGCCGTGATGTCGATAAAGATCACATTATACAGACTGGACAGCCAATCCAGACTTGCCGAGTCTCTGATACGCGCGGCGGAGAACGGAAAGGAGATAGTCGTTCTGATGGAACTGAGAGCAAGATTCGACGAGAACAACAACATAGAATGGTCGAAACGTTTGGAAGAGGCCGGTTGTCACGTCATGTACGGCCTCCCCGGCTACAAGGTTCATTCGAAGATATGTCTGATCACCCGGAAGGACGGAGGTAAGATACAGTACGTGACGCAGATCGGTACCGGTAATTACAACGAAAAGACGTCGAAACTGTATACCGACCTTTCTCTGATAACCGCGGATCAGAATATCGGGCGCGACGCGCAGGTGCTTTTCAACAACCTTCTGATAGCCAACACCGACGGAACATACGAGCGGCTGTGGGTCGCGCCGAACAGTTTCAAGAACAATTTCATGGACCTCCTGGAAAAGGAGATAGAAAAGGGAGATAAGGGAAGGGTTATAATAAAATGCAATTCGCTGACCGACAAGGAAGTGATACTGAAACTGATCGAGGCGTCGCGGAATGGTGTTAAGGTATCGATGATAGTTCGCGGCATCTGCTGTCTGATGCCCGGCATCCCGGGATTCACCGACAATATATCCGTGATAAGCATCGTCGGACGGTTCTTGGAACATTCCAGGATATTCTGTTTCGGCGAAGGCGACGAAAAGAAGATGTTCTTCGCCTCCGCCGATCTGATGACCAGGAATACGGAAAGGAGGGTGGAGATCGGATGTCCTGTGTACGACGAGGATCATAAAAAAGAGATAAGCGGGATGCTGGATATCATGCTGTCCGATAATGTCAAAGCATGGGAGAAGTCCCCCGACGGCAGTTATACGCTCAGACATCCCTCGTCTCCGGGGAACAGAGTGAATTCACAGGAGACATTCGTTGAAAGGGCGAGGAAGCGCGCGGAAGAACTTCCCTCCGCCAAGGAAAGGACAGCGGAACGGGGCGGAGGATTCGGCGCGGGGATGATCGCTTTCTTTTCCAAGCGCTCATGACCTTTTCCCATCCTTTTTTGTTCCTGGACGCCGGCCTTTCCGTCCTTATGTTCTCATTTGTGAATGATGGCTGCGAAACGCACCCCGGCATCCCGATCGCGTTCCGTTGCGCTCAGCCCCCGCCGATCTTGTAACACGATCTTAGGTGCGGATATCGTTCAGCGCGTCCTTCGCATCCTCGTATCCCTGTTCCGCCGCCGTTTTGAAAAGTTCGGCCGCCTTCCCTTTGTCGCGGCCCACTCCGTGACCTTCCGCGTAACATACGCCGAGGTTGAACTGCGACGCCGCATCTCCCGTCTCGGCGGCCATCGACCACCATTCGGCCGCTTTCGCGTAGTTCTTCGTAACGCCTGAGCCTTCAAAATACAGGGCGCCTATCCTGCACATCCCGAACGCGTTGCCGCCGGCGGCCGATCTTGTGTACCAGTACATCGCCCTTTCCGGGTCCCTGGGCTGACCTCCTATTCCCTCTTCATAGTACGAACCCACTGCGCTCTGCGCGTTCGCATCACCCTGTTCCGCCGCCTTTTTGTAAAGGGCGAACGACCTTCCGAGGTCCCTGGGAACGCCGTTCCCGTTGTGATAATGGTCCGCAAGTCTCGCCTGCGCCCTCGTGTCGCCCTGTTCCGCCGCCTTTTCAAGCCAGAATATCGCTTTTCCGAGGTCTTGAGGGACACCGTTCCCCTCTCCGTAACATGTTCCGAGTTCGTATTGTGCGCCGGCGTGTCCCTGTTCCGCCGCCTTCCCGAACAGTTCGGCGGCCTTTTTCTTATCCTGGGGAACCCCCGCCCCGATGTTGAAACAATGACCGAGCGCATATTGCGCATCCGCATACCCTCTCAATGCGCTTTTTTTGAACAGTTCGGCCGCTTTTGCCTGGTCCTGCGGGACCCCGTCCCCGTAAAAATAGGCGGCGCCGAGGTCGTATTCCTTTTTCGGGTCCGTATATCTTTCTTTCCGTTCCTGCTCGACGGCCTCCTTCTTCTCACCCTCCCCGATCACGTCCTTTTCCGAATAACGGGATGCGGGGCCGTCGGATACCGCTTTATTTCTTATCGACCGCAGCATCTCCCTCGCTTTCTCGTTCCCGCCGTCCGCCGCTCTCTGATACCACTCCTCCGCTTTTGCCGGGTCCCGGGGGATGCCTTCCCCGTAATAGAAACAGTCTCCCAGACGGAACTGCGACGCCGCATGTCCCTGTTCCGCACCTTTCCTGTACAGCTCTATCGCTTTTTTCCGATCCTCCGGAACACCGCGGCCGGTGAAATACTGCTGACCGAGGTTGAATTGCGCTATCGTATCGCCGTTCGCGGCCGCCTTCGTCCACCATTCGGCCGCTTTTGCGAGGTCCTTCGGAACGCCGTCGCCGTTGCAGTAGCAGTCCCCGAGACATGACTGCGCCCCCGTATGTCCCTGCCTCGCCGCTTTTATGAAGAATTCCGTCGATCTGCCGAGGTCCCTCGGCGCCCTTATCCCCTCATAGTAAAGAAGCCCGAGTTCGTATTGCGCGCCGGCGTGCCCCTGTTCCGCCGCCTTTTCGAAGGATCCGAACATCTTCTCCGTATCTTCTTCCGTCGGATACTCCGAATACTTCTTTCCCGCCCGGTAGCTCTCTTCCGCGTTCCTTCCGAACAGTCCCATTGTCATTCCCCCCTCGTTCGCGTGTTCAAATAAGTTTGTGATGCTTCAGAAGGGCCAGATTCATCTTGGAGAATTCATCGCCCTGCCTCGCCGCCTTCGTGAACCATTTCTTCGCTTTTTTATAATCCTGTGCCACACCGTCGCCGTTCGCATAGCACAGCCCCAATCCGTACTGCCCTCCCATGTGACCCTGCGACGCCGCCTTCTCATACCATTCGAATGCTTTCACTTCGTCCTTCGGAGCACCTTCCCCGTTCATGTAACAAAAAGCGAGATAACATTGTGCCGATGCGTGACCCTGCGACGCCGCCTTCGCATACCACGAGACCGCCTTGGCTCTGCTGTCCATCATCCCGCTGACCTTCGCGTAGCAGAGACCGAGAGCATATTGCGCATCCGCGTTGCCGCTCTCCGCATATCCTTCGAAGAGTTCGATCGCCCTCTGATAATCTATCATCCTTCCGCCGCCTGCCGGTGAAGCATTGGATCTCGTGATGACGTCTTCTTTTTCCAATGCTCTTTTGTAAAGTTCTTTCGCTTTTTCGATGTCCCGGGGAACGCCGTTGCCGCTCTCGTAGCATTCACCCAAAGCATACAGTGCCCTCGCATTACCTTGTGATGCCGCCTTGCTGTACCATTCGGCCGCTTTTTTTTCGTCCTTCGAGGCGCCGTTCCCCTTCATATAGCAATTCCCGAGACAGTACTGCGCGTCCGTATGTCCCTTTTCCGCCGCTTTTTCGTAAAGATCCTTCGCATACGGAGGCTCTGCAGGCACGCCGAATCCGTTCTCGTAGCACACTCCCAGTCCGTATTCCCCCGATACCTCTCCTTTCTCCATCGCTTTAGAGAATAATGCGGCCATCTTTTTGAATGCCCTGTCCGTGTTCGTCATGAACCTTCCCTCTTATCACGAACCATGGGTCACACCGTTCCCGGTCCGCCGCCGTTTCTTTCTATATATCCGTTCATCTCATTCGTAAGCGATATCAATTCGTCTGTCAGGCCGTTCCCGGCGGCTATGTTCTCCGCGTCCGCTCCTTCGCCTCCGTAGATCGTTCTGATCACGTGGTTGATCCTTATCATGAGCGTCTCGCATCTTTTCACCATATCGTTCCCCTCGGCTACCGGGGCCGCTTCCCCGGCCGCCATTCTTTTAACGATACCGGCGGCATTCGATGCGTCATTCATCTTTTCCTTCCACGCTGCGACCGCGTTCTTGGTGCCTCCGCCTTCCTCCTTTTTTCTGAACAGCCCCATTTTCACCCTCCTTTTGCCCCTACCCGGGCGGCCCTCCTTCCGGCCCCTGATCTTTGATGCCGTGTCCTTCAGCAAATTTTTTAACTGCGTCCGCAGACCCGAGCGGCTTTTCCATATCGGGTCCGCCTTCTTTCTTCGTCGCCGTCATACGGTCCGGAGTGTTCATCGCCGTCCGCGTGAACGTCTGTACCTTCGCCGTACTTTCCGTTGCCGACATGCGGCGCCCTTCTTCCGCCGGGCCCGCATTATAACGGGTCATATCGTCCGGCGGTTCCGCGGTGTTCGCATCCCTGATCCAGGGATCCGGGATGTCACCTTCCATCCATTTCTCCCTTTCCCGCCATCATTTCAGTTACCCCCCTCCTCTGCGATCATTCCGTTACCCCCCTCCGGCCCCGCGGTGTTCGCATCCTTTTCCGGTTTCCGTCGACGGCATGCCTTTTTTTCCCCCGACACCGAGAACGAATCGCGTTTAAGACTATAAATCATTTATATCGCGCCGGCGTATCGCGCACTTTCATATGACCGGCGTGCAGGACGCCGAGGATGAGATGCGCAGAGATATAACCACCTTCCGCGATACGATGGGACGGTGTTACCCATGGAGAACCTGTACAAACTTCTGAACGATAACAAAGTAATGAATTTGGCCACATGCAGCGACGACAAGCCGAGATCGTCCATCATGGAATATATCATGGTCGGCGACGCAATGATCATCGCCACCTC
>WRKA01000176.1 GCA_009778265.1 Methanomassiliicoccaceae archaeon
TGAAGGACCGCTGGGGCAAAAGGCCGTCGGACAGGACCGTCGGAGAACTTCTGGAAGCAGGTGTTATCGCATTGGACAAACCCGCGGGACCGACATCCCATCAGGCGACCGCGTGGGCTAAAGAGATATTGAAAATGAAGAAGCTCGGTCACGGCGGAACGCTGGATCCGAACGTGAGCGGCGTTCTTCCGTTATGTTTGGGAAAGGCCATGAGACTTACGGACCTTGTACTTTCGTCGGATAAGGAATACGTCTGTCTGATGCGTCTGCATAAGGACCGCGACGAAAAAAGGATAATAAAAGTGATGAACGAATTCCAGGGAAAGATATACCAATTCCCTCCGGTGCGGTCGGCGGTGAAAAGGCAGCTGAGGATAAGGACGATATCTCAGCTGAAGATACTGGAGATATCGGGAAGGGACATTCTGTTCAGGGTCTCATGCGACGCCGGAACGTATGTCAGGACGTTATGCACGGACATCGGAGAAGCGCTGGGATGCGGTGCCAATATGATAGAACTGAGAAGATCGAGGTCCGGTTCCATGAGCGAAGAGAACGCGGTGTCGTTATTCGATCTCAAAGATTCGTACGTGTTCTGGCAGCAGCACGGGCGCGAGGAATGGATCCGCAGTATGGTCAGACCGATGGAAGTGCTCGTGGAACCGCTTCCTAAGATAATAATAAAAGCGAGCGCCGTGGACGCGGTGTGTCACGGCGCCGACCTGAACATCCAGGGGATCCATATGCTGGACGAGGACATCAGGAGGAACGCGTTAGTTGCGTTAATGACCGCGCGCGGAGAACTCGTCGCATTGGGGACGATGATGATGTCCACGCCGAAGATAATGTCAACGACCCAGGGAAAAGCGGTGAAAGTTACCAGAGTGTTGATGTCCGCGAACGTATATCCGAAGATGTGGAAATTCTCGACGGACATCGAAGAACTGAAAGAGCAAGTCTCTATAGATTGAACGCATTCATCGAACAACGGTGATGTCGTAAATGCTCGGCGCTAAGGAGATAATTCTGCTGGAAACGTCCATTTCGCTGGGAGAGTTCGATCCGACCGTCGACGGCGCGTACAGGAACGTCAAAACTTTTCCCTTGCCCGTAAAACAGGGAAAGAAGTTATTTCTTACCGTGATATCGGACAGACCGGTGGATATCGCGTTATCGAACGGCGACGGCATCTGCATTAAATTCAAGGACGGCATACTTGATGATACGATAGGACCTTTGGAGATGACCAAAAAAGAGACCATGGCGCTGCTTGTCGGCATCTACAGAGGGGACAAAGCGGAGCTTAAGATCAAGGTATGGATGGAGTGAGGTCATGGAAAAAGAGATCATAAGAAAGAACGCGCACGTCTCGGAACTTTCTTTGGTAAGAAAGAACGACAAGCTGATAATGTTCATCTTTCTTTTTTCAATGGCCGTCTGCGTTCTGTTCCTGGCGTCGCTGCTGTATATGAGGACGGTGGAGATGATCGCGGCGCTGATATTGGTGTCCGTCCCCTTCTTCATCGTAGGATTGGTGACGTATGTCGGAGAGAGGATGTGGAAGGCGCTGCTCGCCGCGATAGCGATAATCGCGCTGCTTTTCTTTATCGATCTCCCGCTGACCGTGATGTTCTTCGTCGGGTTCCTGATGGTGGGTTGCGTGGGTGTCGTATCGGTGGCGGCGTTATTTCAGAGGGCGCTCTTCTTTTCCGTTATCTCCGCGGTGGAATATATGAACATAAAGGATAAGCTGTCGCTTTGGGAAAGATTGGTGTCGTTCGCGTTCAATATACCGCCGCACATCGACACAAGAAAGATAACGATGGAGTACAACCTCAAAAGGTCGGGGATCCCGGTAAAGGAGATGATGCAGACGATGTCGTTCGCGTTCCTGGTCGGTCTTATGTTATGGATATATCTGTCGATGAACCCGGCGCTGAGCGATATAGGGCTGTTCGAGGCCCCGATATATGTTTTTTCATTGGTGATGTTCATCCCCTTACTGGTCCTGCCGTTCACGCCGTTCAAATCCCTGAATGTAAGGATAGAGACGAACTACCGTCCGTTCTCATTATACAGCGGAATATTCGAAACGTTAAGAAGGATGGCAGTACCCGTCTTCGCCGTCTTCCTTTTCATATTGGTGGCGGTAAGCAAACTGCCGCTGATGACCGTCGCGGGATTCATCGCCTCATCGGTGGCGTTCAATATGGTCGTTGTGGCCGCGTCCGCGATAATATTCTATCTGTTCTTCGAGAGCGCGTTCGTTGACGACGCGGTGGCGAAATGGAAGATATTCCGTCCCGTACGCTTGGATATGGAACTCGAATACGAAGAAAGAACGGAAGATGACGGCGACCTTCCGGGAACGCCGGAACGCGATCTCTGCATAGGCGACGTGGATATCACTTAGTCGCAATGAAAGAAAATATCCTCAGGTCGTCGACATACCATTCGAAACGTCTGAGAACGCATATCGTGACCACTCCGATCGCGGTTATGAAGAGCACAGCGCACATCGCGGGCGCACCCAGCGCAAGATAGCCGGCAAGATATGATATTCCCAACGAGATAAGTATCATCACGTAGCATTCGGTCGTTGACGGTATCACCGCGAATATCTTTTCCAGATACCATAATGCCGGAAGCGCGAAAGCAATGAAAACAAGCAGCGCAAGCGCTATGTTCGCGTCAACGAAGAACTGTGTGATCACATCCTTGGATCCCGACGGGTCGTATATCATCCTGGAAAAAACGCCGGGCATGAACAGTGCGCCGAACATGAAACCCCATGCCTTCAGCACCGGCAGAACATCAACTTCGTTATCCGAACCGAACACGCGCATCCCTTCACGTAATATGAAAGGTATCACATGAATGTTTCGTTCTGTCTTCCTTCGTTGCCCCATCCCTTCAGAATGGGCGCGAACACGGCGCCGGACGAGTAACCCTTCGTTTTATCTAGGCCTATAAGCTCCGGTTCCTTTTCGGTCGTAAAGATCACCTGGCACTTTTCATAGTTGCCGTTAAGCGAGACGAACGGTTCGTCATACGTGTTCGCAACATCCAGTATCACATCGGAAAGGAATTGTATGTCCTCCGGAGAGAGCGTCTCCGGCAGCTGCACCATGAACGTGTGAACCTCCGTGGAGCCGTTCATCATATACAGCACCTCGGAATCTTTCATCAGTCCGACGAATCTGTTACCGTTATCTTCGTCGATCCCTTCGGAGACCACTTCGGTTATCCTCTTTTTCCAAATATCCGCAAATTCGACATAAAGCGAATCGGCGCCCAATATCTTCCACATGAAGCAACCGAACGTGTTGCCCTGATAATAAATGTAGCGCATCCTTTTCGATATTATTTCAGAGAATGAGGCGTTCCCGCAGTTCTTTTTCCGCGTCCCCGTTACCATGCGCGGCGGCCAGTCTTAACCATTTTTCGGCTTCGTCGGGATCCTTTTCGACACCGCACCCTTCCATATACATCATGCCGAGACCGTACTGTGAGTCCGCATGCCCCTGTTCCGCCGCAAGTCTCCACCATTTCGCCGCTTCCTCATCGTCCTTGGGAACCCCGGGGCCGCGATTGTGCATACCGATGTAATATTGCTTATAGGCGTCCCCCTGTTCCGCCGCAAGTTCATACCACACTTTTGCATCCTCCTGATCCCCGGAAGCGTTCTTCCCGCCGTAATATAACCGGCCCAGAGAGTACTGTGCATCCGCATCGCCGTTCAGCGCAAGCTTTCTGATAACGTCGATATCTTCCACGTGCCGGGATGCCGATCTCAGTTTATATCTCTTATTCGGTCAAGATTCGTCTGCGCATCCCTGTGTCCCTGTCTGGCCGCCTTCAGATACCATCTGACCGCGTCGTTGAGATTTTTTGTGACACCTTCGCCGTTCTCATATTTCAGGCCCAGGGAGAACTGTGCGTCCGCATTCCCCTGTTCCGCGGCCAGCGTACATAATTTGACGGATTCGCCGTAATTCTGAGGGACCCCCCATCCCATATCGTACATCATGCTCAGTCTGTACCGCGATCTTGCACATCCTTGGTCGGCGGCGAGTTTCCACCATCTCGCCGCTTCTTCGTGATCCTCGCGAGGCCCCTTTCCGAGATGATACATCATTCCGACCTTGAACTGCGCATCCGTATTTCCTTTATCCGCGGCAAGCAGATACCAGCTGAACGCCTCCGCATCGTCGCGGGGCTCGCCGTCGCCGTTCTCATACACGGTACCGAGCATGAACATCGCGCCCGTATGCCCTTTGGCGGCGGAGGACCTCCACCACCTCATGGACTCGCCGTGATCTTTGATCACATCTTTCTCGTAATAATACATGTTGCCGAGGCGGAACTCCGCATCCGCGTCGCCGTTCAGCGCAAGCAGCATGATCTTCTTGAAATCCAACACGTACGGAAATGACCGCACCGTCTTATATTTCTATTTGACGCGCCCGGCGGACCGAGCGATCATATCTTTGTGTCCAGATATGTATCGTCCCGGACAAAGAACCGTTTGCCGAAGAGATGACGACGCCGATCAACAGGCGGACCGAGCGGGAAAGATGCAACCGAGGGAGATGTTTAAAAGGGATGTATCGTTACGTGAAACGGATCAAATGGCCGAAGATTTTACCGTCACACCGTGGGAAGTTACCGGTGACATCGATTACGAATTGTTAGCGGAACGTTTCGGAACATCGCCGATAGACGATAAACTGCTGTCAAGGCTGAAAGGATACGGCGACCTCCACATGATGCTGCGCCGCGGAATATTCTATTCGCACAGAGATCTTAACGTAATATTGGACGAATATGACAAAGGGAACAAATTCATTCTTTACACAGGACGCGGACCGTCCGGCCATACTCATCTGGGTCACATAATGCCGTGGATGTTCAATAAATGGGTGCAGGACAAATTCGATGTGGATATGTACTTTCAATTCACGGACGACGAGAAATTCCTGTTCAAGCAGGACGCCACGCTGCAGGACACCAAGAAAATGGCGTACGAGAATGCGCTGGACATGATCGCATTGGGGTTCGACACAAAAAGGACGAAGATCATACTCGACACCGAGAACGTAAAGACGATGTATCCCATCGCACTGAAAGTGGCGAAGAAGATCAATCTTTCGACCGCCAAAGCGGTATTCGGTTTCGACAACACGACCAACATAGGATCGATCTTTTACACATCGATGCAGTCCGTCCCCGCATTCCTCGCTTCGGAACTGGCGGGAAGGAACATTCCCTGCCTGATCCCGTGCGGCATCGATCAGGACCCGCACTTCAGAGCGTGCAGGGATGTCGCTCCCGGTCTCGGATATATGAAACCCGGACAGATATACTGTAAGATGTTCCCGGGTCTGAGCGGAGCGGACAAGATGTCGTCATCCGACCCGATGGCCACCATTTACACGACCGACAACCAAAAAGAAGTGAAGAAGAAGGTCGGGAAAGCGTTCACCGGAGGCTGTGTATCGGTCGAGGAACAACGCGAGAAAGGAGGGAATCCGGAGGTCTGCGCGATATTCAAGTACAATTACTATCTCTTCGAGAACGACGACGGGAAACTGAACGAACTGTCGAAAAAATGCAGATCGGGAGAGATACTGTGCGGTGAATGCAAAGCTGCACTCACAGAAAGGATCAACGTGTTCCTGGAAAAGCATCAGGAAAAAAGAGAGAAAGCAAAAGATGTGATCCACGACATGACGTTCGAAGGGTTCAGATGGTGAACCTTTTATTAGTAAAAACGATAAGGTGAGATAATGAATATATCAGAGGTCCGCGAAGGTCTGAGCCACAACGAAAAGCGTCTTCTTCTCGCGCTGAACGATCTCGGAAAGTGCACTCCTTCGGAACTGATCGAGAAGGAGAGGTTCGGAATGGAGGCCGAGGTGATGGGCGCGGCGTCATGGCTTTCGTCGAAAGGTCTCGCAAAGATAGATGAAAGTTCGTCTAAATATTATGTTCTCGCCGATCTTAAGACAATAACGGACGGCCTTCCGGAGAGGAGGGCGCTTATCGCCATCGGTAAAAGAGGAGGGTCCGCGGACCTTTCGCAACTGGCCCTCGACGTTCCGGACGGTGATGATAAGATCGCGATAGGCTGGCTTAAGAGAAAGGGGCTTGCCGATATGACGAAGGACGGAGAGAAAAGGACGATCTCTCTTACCGAATCCGGAAAAGATACGCTTGATAAAAAAATGAAGGACGAAGAACTTCTGGAAAGGATGTCCCGCGGACCGGTACAGGAAAAGGATGCTGATCCGTCGTTAATAAAGGACCTCAAAGGGCGCCAAGGGATGATAGAGGAGAAGATAACGACAAGCCGTTCCATATCGCTGACGGACCTGGGAAAGGAGATAATAGCGATGGGGATACACCTCAGAGAGGATACGGCGCAGCTAACGGTGGAACTGTTACAGAGCGGCAGATGGAAGGATACGGAATTCAGAAGATACGATGTGCAGACCTTCGCACCTTCGGTGCCGCCGGCGAAGAAGCATCCTCTGTCGAGACTTGCCGATGAGATAAGGAACATATTCGTGCAGATGGGATTCACCGAGATCGACGATGAGTACGTGCAGCCGGCGTTCTGGAACCTGGACGTACTGTTCACGCCGCAGGACCATCCGGCCAGGGAATTACAGGATACTTTCTACTTAGAGGAACCGCCGTCGATAAAGATCGACGACGACGAACTTGTGAAGAAGGTCAAAGATATCCACGAAACCGGAGGGAACACAGGATCCACCGGATGGGGAGGCAGCTGGTCGCGGGAAAAAGCGGAACAGGCGCTTCTCAGAACGCATACCACCGTGAATACGATAAAGCACATCTCTAAATTCCCGGACCCTCCGGTGAAGGTGTTCTCTTTATCCAGGATCTTCAGGAACGAATCGATAGATTCGACGCATCTTCCGGAATTCACGCAGATCGAGGGGATAATCATAGACGAAAAGGGAGATTTCGATATGCTCGTCTCGCTCGTAAAAGGATTTTACAGACGCATGGGTTTCGATAAGATAAGGATAAGGCCCGCGTATTTTCCGTACACAGAACCGTCGCTGGAGGTGGAGGTGTTCTTCAACGGCAAGTGGATGGAATTAGGCGGAGCTGGGATATTCAGACCGGAGGTCACGGCGCCGTTCAACGTCAGATATCCGGTGCTGGCATGGGGATTCGGTTTTGAAAGATTGGCAATGCTGAAATGGAGCATCAAAGATATCCGTGATCTTTACGTAAGCGACATAGACCTTCTGAAAAAGAACACTATTTTCTGATCAACGTGCCTTGGCGGCATACTCCTCGGATTTATCCTTTATTCCGGCGGCGTCATAGGACGCCGAAAGCAATGCGTAAATTATCTTCTTTCCTTCGTCCGATGTGACGCCGAGCGCCTTCATAAGATAGCGGACGGAAGAATCCGGGTCCTTCGATATCAGCGATACGTCGGACATCCCTATGTAAACGCGGTCGAGGCCGTCGACGGTACCGGACGCTACGATCTCATCTTTCATCGCGTAAAGAAGGTCCATCGCCTCATTCTTGTTTCCGAGATGACCGATCGCGCCCGCCATTCTTAATCTCACTTCGAACCTGTTGCTCTTCCCAAGCGACCTGACGATGTCCAGCGCTTTGGAGTGGTCGCCTTTTCTCATCTCGAGGTCCGCGGAATAAAGGAGGCCCAGTTCATTATCCCTTTCTTTCAGTACCGAGATCAATGATCCGGCGGTCTCGATATCGCCGCACCCGATGGCGACGGTAATGATCACAGGCAGCACATCCGCCACATACCTTTCCGGAATGCCGTCGATCTTCGCGAGCGTCAGAAAGAGGTCGTCGCTTATATTGTACAACAATCTTTCCTTTTCGTTGACGATCATCCTGCACGCGTCGTTCATCCTTCCCGCGGACACGAGATGAAATAAACGTTCCTGTATGTTCCCGTTATCCAGCCAGTAATCCGCGGCGGAACTGTGCCAGTTTCGTATCTCCTCCTTTCCCGCGACCGAAAGGACGCTTCTCTTTACAACGTCGCTCATCGCCGTCATTCCGTTGATATCTGTGGGTATCACAGGTTTCGTAGTATTCGGAAGGTCGCCGCGCGGGACCGGACGGCGGAGAACGCACGCCAGCCCGAAGGCGTCGCGGTTCTCTTCGCCCGCGGATTCGAGGACCGTCCTCGGATCGCAGCGTTTCATATCGAGCATCGGCATTATGTCAATGCCTTCCTTTTCCGCCATGGCCCTGAGATGTTTCGCCTCATCCATACCGATCGACGTGAGAGCATAGGATTTTCTTTTCACGCCGCCGCTTTTGATGTGCGTCTGTCTTTCCGTAACTTTACCTTTTTCTCTGAGTTTCTTCAATTCGATGGAGGAATGCGCTCTTGTTATCCTGAGCGAAGCGGCAATCCCGTCCTGCGTGAGGTCCCAGGATATGTTGAACTCTTCGTCATCCGGAAAAAGTTCGTATCTGCTGAGGTGCAGGATTATCTTTTCGGCGATCGTCAGTCTTGTCATTGTTAAGACCAGTAATATAAGTGATATATAAAATATATTGAAAAATCAATCGCTGTTAATGGAACACTCCCGCATCCCGATGACAAAGAAGAGAACACAAATTAATTATCATCCGTTATGATTCCGTAACGGGATCAGTGGAGTTTTCCGTCAATGTCTGAAAAATTACTTCTTTGCAGCGAGGAGGATATCGCTTCCGTGAACATACGCGACGCGCTGACGTCATCCGTAAAATGGGAGGACGACGGGAATTTTCTTTTCTATGACGATATGATGATGATGTCGATACCCGGCATCCATATCAGGGCCGAGAACATAGACAAGATAGCGGAACAAAAAGGATCGGACGCAAAAGAAATGATATTTCTCTCACGCCATAAAGCGGCGTCCGCGATACCCACTCTGACAGTACATCCGATCGGCAATTATCACAAAGCGGAGTTCGGCGGTCTGTCAGAGACGTTAGTTAAGGCATCACCGGCGGTGATGACCGGACTGCTGCGGTCGCTGACGGCAATGGACACAGCTCACTATCAGGTGTCGTTCGAGGTCACGCACCACGGCCCCTTCGTCAGCATACCGGCGACGTTCATCGAGATAGGATCTGACGAGACACAATGGGGGAACAAAGAGGCGGCGAAGATGCTGGCGGCCGCCATACTGGATCACGAGGAGAACGGATACGTTAAAGCGATAGGGATAGGCGGCGGTCACTATGCTCCGAGGTTCACCGAGGTCGTATCCTCGTATAAGATAAATTTCGGCCACATGATCCCGGAATATGCGTTCAAGGATTCGGATGACGATGACCTCATAAGAATGATAACGGACGCCGCATCCGCCACCGATACGAGATCGGTGTACATTCACAAAAGATCGATGAAAGGCGAAACAGCAAGACGGGTGATGAACACGGTGCTGTCATGCGGCCTAGAACCGATAAGCTCAAGCGATCTGGAACCGATCAACGGGATATGACCCTCGTCCCTTTGATCTCTTTACCGAGCACGGCGTTCTTTATCTCGCCGAGATCGCGGCCGTCGACGATCATGATATCGATGCGGTCGTGCATTGCGATCCGTACACCTAAGGGATCGAACACCGACGATCTTCCGGCGTCGTGCTCCTCGTACACGATGTCACCGAGTTCCTTTATCGAAAGTTCCGTGAATCTTTTCGCGTCCTTGTTCTTTTTCGGGTCCTCCGAGTAAACGGCATCGACGGATGTTGCGTTAACGATCCTTTTACATCCGATCTTCGAAGCGACCATTGCCGCCACCGCATCCGTGGTGTGTCCGGGTTCCGTACCTCCCATAACGACCATTTTCCCTTTGGAGAAAGCGAAAACGGCCTCGTCCACGGTATGAGGTACGATGCTGTATGCCGCATCGCTCAGCGCAATTCTCAGAAGTTCGGCGTTGAGTCTTGTTGCGAAGATGCCCATCATGTCCAACTGGTGCGTCGTCCCTCCCAATTCTCTTCCCGTGTTCGTGTAATATCTGGCGATCTTACCTCCGCCGCAAACGACCGCTATCTGAACTTCTTTGGACATCTCTTTCAGGACATCGGCTAATTTTTTAATGTAAACAGCATCGTCACTGTCCGGTATGAGAACGGAACCGCCTATCGAGACCACGACTTTTTCCATAAGATCACCAATATCTTTATTACGGGATTCCCTCTCACTCTTAAAAACCCACAGGTAGGTTTCGCATGGACGAGAGAACTTCAACCGAACGCGCTAGATACGATTTCAAGAAGGCGATGCAGGACATAGTCGACCTCAAAGGCAGAGGAACGGAGCTTATATCGGTATATGTGCCGCCGTCAAAACAGATATCGGACGTGATGTCGTACCTGAGGAACGAGTACTCGCAGTCATCCAACATAAAATCAAAATCGACGATGAAGAATGTTCAGGGGGCGATCGATTCGATAATGTCGCGTCTCAGAACGTATAAGTCACCGCCGCCGCACGGCATAGTGATATTCTGCGGCGAGGTCCCGAAAGCGGGAGATCAGACGAAGATGGTACAGTACGTTCTGGAACCTCCCGAAGCAGTGACCACATTCTTCTACCGATGCGATTCGCAGTTCTACACGGAACCGCTGCTGGGGATGTTACAGGATAAGAAGACATACGGCCTGATCGTTATGGACAGGAGCGAGGCGACGCTCGGTCTTTTAACGGGAAGCAAAGTGATCGAGATAAAGAACTTTGATTCCATGGTGCCGAGGAAACACAGACAGGGAGGACAGTCGGCTCAGCGTTTCGAACGGCTGATCGAAATAGCGGCACACGAATTCTTCAAGAAGATCGCGCTCAACGCAACGGAAGCGTTCCTGGAAAGAGGGGAGATGATCGGTCTTCTGATCGGAGGTCCGGGATCGACGAAGGATTTCTTCGTGAAAGAGGAATACCTGCACCACGAACTTCAGAAAAAGGTGATAGATACGTTCGACACCGGCTACACCGACGAATACGGTCTGAGAGAGCTGGTGGAGAACGCGAAGTCCGCCATCGTGGATATAGAATTGATGCATGAGAAGGAACTGATACAAAGGCTGCTGACGGAGATCAGGAACACGGACGGGGGTCTTTCCGCTTACGGCGAGGAAGTGGTACGGGGTGCGACAAAGGCGGGTGCCGCCGACGTATTGCTGTTGTCGGAAGGGCTGAACGAACGCCGCATCTATACGAAATGCCAGAACGGCCACGAGCATTCATTCACTACGTCGTCGTCACCCGACAGGGCGGAATGCGGCGTATGCGGATCGCCCGCGGAGATCGAGAAGGATATCGATCTCGTGGACGACTTCTTCGAGCTTGCGGATCAGTTCAGTACGACGGTGGAGATAATAAGCGCCGATTCCGAAGAGGGCGAGATGCTGATGAAGGCGTTCGGCGGCATAGCCGCCGTTCTCAGATATCGGGTGTAATCTATGGGTGTGATGAACTCGTTCAAGGAAGAAGTGGAAAAAGCCGTTTCCGAAGCGTTATCAAAGATGGGAACGGATATTCGATTCGACGTCGAGATACCGTCCGCAGACGCCGCGGACCTGGCGGTGCCGTGTTTCATTCTTGCTAAAACCATGAAAAGGTCGCCGGCGGATATAGCAAAAGAACTTTCCGTCCTGATAGAAAAAAAGGGCAGGATAGCGGACGTCTCCGCACTGAACGGTTACCTCAACTTCACCATGGACAGGAACGCGATGATGTCCGGTACGATCTCGGAAATAATGGAAAAGAAAGAGGATTACGGCTGTCTGCCGAAAAAGAACAAGAAGATAAACGTGGAACACACATCCACGAATCCAACGGGACCCATACACGTCGGGAGAGCAAGGAATCCGATAATCGGGGATACGCTGGCCAGATGCCTATCCAGATGCGGTTATGACGTCACTACGGAATATTATGTTAACGATGTAGGAAAACAAGTGGTGATACTCACATGGGGAATAAACAACATCCCGAAAGAGGATGTTGAAAAGGCGGACAGAGAAAAAGCGGATCACGCGATGGTCGCATTTTATCGTCTTGCGAACAAAATGATGGAGTCGCAGCCCGAGGTCTCCGACGAGATATCGTCAATGCTCCGAAGATTCGAGAACGGGGACGCGGATGTCATTTCCGACGTAAGAAGAACAACGGAGATGATGCTCGCCGGTCTGAAACAGACGCTGGACGGCATAGGAGTTTCTCTTAACGTCTACACATGGGAGTCGAGGTACATCGAGAACGGCGATGCCAAGAGGGTCGTCGAAAAGTTAAAGACATCAAAGTACGCGGGAAACGACGACGGTGCATGGTCCCTCGATCTGGAAGAGTTCGGCGTACACGGCAACAATAAAAAATTCACCTTCACGCGAAACGACGGAACTACGTTATACACAACAAGGGACATAGCATATCATCTGGACAAGCTGTCCCGTTACGACAGGGTGGTCGATGTTCTCGGCGAAGATCAGAAACTCGGAAGTAAACAGTTAACGTGCGCATTGGAGATCCTGTCGTCGGAGAAGATGCCGGAGCCGATGTTCTACTCTTTCGTCTCATTACCGGAAGGCAAGATGTCCACCAGGAAAGGCGTTGTGGTCTATTTGGACGATCTGATCGACGAAGCGGTGGAATATGCGTATAATGAGATAAAGCAAAGAAGAACAGACCTTTCCGAAGAAAGGATGAGGGAGATCGCGAGAACGGTCGGGGTCGGAGCGATAAGATACAATATCGTAAGGATACAGCCGGAGAAACAGTTCGTGTTCAAATGGTCCGAAGCTCTGAACTTCGACGGGAACAGCGGACCGTTCCTTCAGTATTCGCACGCGAGGGCGTGCAGCATTCTCAGGAAGGCCGGAGAATTCAAAAGAACTTCGGACGTATCAAAATTGACGGATGAATACGAAGTGAGACTGGTCAAGGTCCTTTCCAAGTTCGAGAACATCACCGAACAGGCGGGAGAGGGAAGAAAGATACACCTGGTCCCCGCGTACGGGCACGAGGTCGCGTCGGCGTTCAATCAATTCTACGCGGCGGTCCCGGTACTGAATTCCGGCGAGGCCAGAGATGCAAGGTTAACGTTGGTGGAATGTACCATGACCGTGCTGAAGAGCATCTTAGGATGTCTGGGGATCGGCGCACCGGAGGAGATGTGATGGAGATACGTCCCATGAAACTGAAGGATCTTGTGAAGGTCCGCGATCTTGAGATACTTTGTATCAGAGAATACTTCGATAAAGAGATAGAGAACAAATGGAACGAGCTTCCGCAGGAGTGGAAAGATAATTTAGGTGCAAGCAATTCCCGTTCTTTCAAACTGTATCTGGAAGGGGGACTGAGCTTCGTTGCCGTCGAGGACGACGAGATAATGGGGTTCATCTTCGCACAGATGCTGCATCACGTATACAATTCCGAAAATCTTCTTTGGGTGGAGAACATGGGCGTGCACCCCTATTTCAGACGGAACGGCATCGGTTTCAGATTATTGAGGACAGCGGTGGAAGAAGGGAAGAAGATGGGCGCCACCGTGGCGCACAGCGCCATACAGCCTAAGAATATCAATTCGATAATGCTTCACAAAAAATTAGGATTCTTCATGGATCGGAGAGAAGTTGCGCTTCTGGATCTGAACGACCTCAATAAGAAGAAGAATCCCTGAGGAGATCGGCCGACCTTCTTATCTCGTCCGTCTCCGCCGTAGTTAACTCTCCTTTGATCACGGGTCCGAACACCTTTTCGAATCCCTTTACAAAAGCGTCGGCGATTTCGTCCCTGGACGGTATGCGTCCAAGACATTCTCTGATCGATGTCAGACCGTCATAGGATCTTTTTTTGGTGTCGATCAAGGACGATCTTACCGTTTCTTCGTCAACATCGAGAATGATGCTTCCGTGCTGCAGAACGGCGGTCCTGTTACGCGCCTGCGCTCCGCCGGATATTTTTTTCCCGTTCACAAGTATATCGTTCACCGGTTTGTGAACGGCATCGACACCCAACTCTTTCAATGCGTTGACCGCGGCGCCGCATATCATCGCAAACGATTCGTTACGCGAAGAAGGCAGACGGTCCTTCGAAACGATCAGAGAATATGTGATCTGCCTTTCGTCAGAATAGATGTTACTGCCGCCGCTTATTCTTCTTACGACCCGGATATCATTCTCTTTCAGATATTCAAGGTCCGCCGTCCCGTCTATCCTCTGGAACCGGCCCATCGAGATACAGGCGCGGTCCCGGGAATAAAGAAGAAGGGTGTCTCCGTTATCTTTATGCAGGCGAAGCAGCACCTCATCAATGCACACGCTGTATTCCGGTGAAACGGTACCGAGATCGATGAATCTCATACACGTAAGAATAATGAATAAGGGTTAAATCGTTTCGTCGGGAAGCTCAGTTCTTCTTCCTTCCCTTATACTCTTCCTTCTCTGTGCGGCCGGACCTCTGACCCTTGCCGGCCTTCCTCTCTTCTTCCATTGCCGTGAATGTACCGGCGTCATCCACCTTGGGGGCGCCGCGCATCCTTATGAACACGGCGATGGCCACGATGATTATTACGATAACGATGGCAACGTATGTCCAAGTGCTGCTCCATATAGACTGACCGACGGTGAACTCGAAGGTCATCCTGTCCTGAGCGGGTCCGTCCTCGCTGCTTATGAGAACGTCGTCACCTTCGATCATGACAACGGCCCAGTATGTGCCCGGTGTGCCCACTCTGAACGAAAGACCGACGTCCATCATCCCGTCTGTTTCGTCACCGGTGAAGGAGACGGTCCTTTTCGCATACACCTTTTCGGGATCGTCGAATTTGACCACGGAAACAGTTACGTTCCCCGTTGCCGTCTCGCCGGAGTTGTATAATTTTACGGTGACCGTTCCGGAGGTCCTGTCGTCGAAACCGCCCGCTTTCACATCGCCCGTGATCGTAACATCTCCGGCCGCACTCCCCGATATGGCCGCGGCCGGTATGATCAGTGCGATCATTATCACCGCAAGCACAGAAATCTTCTTCAGCAACGACATTTCAGATTCTCCGCGTAATCGTATATCTGCATCGACGGAACGTACATAAACATTCTGTTCAATCTTATGTCACAATTTCGTCAACGCGTTCCTGTTCGATGGCTTTCCGAACTTCCATCGCTAGACGGCGGCCGGTGCTCATCTCTTTTCTCCATAACGCATTACCGTACGGATGGCCGACCGCCATATGTACGTTGGTCCCTCCGCCTATGCGCGGCGCCACGTCATAAATAAAGAATTTAAGGTCTTTATCAACGCATGTCTGTAAACAGAACGGACCTATGATCCCCGGCGAGTAATGCTTCTCCGCCGCTTTCACGTATTTCTCGGCAAGCTCGAACGCACTGTCCAATAACGATTCTCTCAACGTTGCGGAATTATGACCGCAGACGGTGTATTCCGGCAGGATCCCGTCCATCTCCAACTCGACCTGCTGTTTCGCCGGTAGTCTTGCGTATCCGTCAAGTGAACTCTCGAACCTCCAGTCGATCCCTAAAAGTTCGATCCTCTCTCCTTTCTCTTCGAGCGGCGAATAAAAGAAATCGAGATTGAACACCGGTCCGATGATGTACTGTTCCATCCTCGCGGATCTTAAGAAATCGGGTTCGATAACACCCTGCTTTATCAGGTTCTCCGATTTCTC
>WRKA01000177.1 GCA_009778265.1 Methanomassiliicoccaceae archaeon
AGAAAAAGAAATAAAGTGGAGGAGGGGGGGTACCTCCTCCTTTTCCGATCAGAGCCTGACACGAGATATCAGGAAACTGATGAGCACTATGACGATGACCGCCGCTACGGTGGCCCCGATCACGAGACGATTAACGATACCGCCCGTGCCCGGATGACCCGGATCGCAGGGTTCGGAGGCCGCCGCCGATATGACGATGGTCACCTCTTCGTTCGCGTTAATGCCTGTGAGGACCGTCTTGTATCCATGATCGTCGGTCAGAACCACCGTAACGGGTTCGCCGTTGACCGTTACGACGGGGGCCGTGGAGCCTGAGACAAGATAGAAGACCAGGGTGTATGTGAACTCTCCCGCATCGTCATCGTATTCCAGTTCTCCTTCGCTCGCACTCAGGAGGCTGCCGGCGTCATCGATGATGATGACCGGGCAGAAGCAGGGTATGCAATCGCAATTTGCTTCCGAGCAGCATACGATCTCTATGCATCCGCCGCATACGTCACAGCGTTCGCACTCACAGACACTGACAACGATCTCCGTTGCCGTGACCCTGATCACGATATCGTCCACGATGCCTGCTATCACAGCGGTATACTTTCCGTCCGCGTCCGGTCCCTGAAGATCGTATGTCAGACTGTCGTCACCGGTTATGATGACATCTATCGGTACTCCGAAACCTTCGCTCAGCACGAAGGTCAGCGTATAGATGTAGCCGTCGGTTCCATCGGCGAGATAGCCGGCCATGTCCTCGACCCCTATCGAGCCTTCGATGTCCAATGTCACCGGTCCCGTTATCTCCAGATAGATCGCGCCGTCGAACTGATATCCGTCAATTCCGATGGTTATGTCCAGCGCACCTTCGAATTCGCTCAGCCCTGTCAGCGTCACCTTGTACAGATAGGCATGGACCGGGTACTCCGTCTCCTCGTATGCTTTTTGTCCCAGGATCCCTTTCTCAACGATTTCGACGGTCGAGCTGTAATACCTGAAAGAAGTGTCGAGTTCCTCGATCATCTCGATCGTTGCGCTCACGGCCGTTCCGTCGCTCAAAGTGACCGATATGTCGTCCGGCATAAGTCCTACGGACCTGACGTCGAACGATACCTCTTCTTTCAGCTTCATCGATACCGTCTCCGGGATGTCCGCGGTTATTTCCGCCGGGTCACCCAAACGCCATATCTGGCATCCGGTGAACGGGTTGGCCGTAAAGATCAGAAGTCCGTAGTTCTCGGTCGGCAATATCACGCGTCCTCCGTAGTTGTTCGGGTCTCCGAGACCGTTCACCGTGTACGGATAGAAGTTCACGCCGTCGTCCGAATAGAACAGATCGAAACCCGCGGGGTCCGATCTGTCCGTGAGGAAGAATGCGGTCGTGGACAGAGCAGACAATGTGTCGGTCAGCGCCGCTTTTAATTCGGGCGCCGTTGCGGCTATCGCTTCGAACAGTCCGCATATCGAGTCGCGCAGATCGGAGATCGGGGCGCAGATCTCGCCGACCGCTTCCTCCATCACATCCACTATATCATAGGCCAGCTGTTCGAGGATCCCGCGCATTTCGTACAGGGTGTTCATACCGTCTATGTCGAGGGCCTTTATGTCTTCCGTAGCTTTGTCCAAAAGCACGGAGATGTCATCCAATGCCGTTGCCAGATCGCTTTCGGACAAGATCTGTATGACGGCCGAAAGATTATCTCTGACATCTGTTATCTTAGAAAGGATGTTCGTTACGTTCTCCATTCCGTAGGTCTGGGCGAACGTGAGCGCGAGCATCGCCGGAAGCATCGAACGGAAAACACCTACGTCCCATGTGCTTGCATAGAGCCTTCCGTTATACTCCGCCATATACCAGACGTACAGATTCGACGACGGGTTCTTCTCGTTGTCGCCGGGGTAGAATCCGGCGCGCATGTTGCCGCCGGCGGACGGAACGACCGTCCCGTTCTTATCCTTCGCTATGTTCTCGCCCACGAAGTCGCCCACGACAACTTCCCACTCATCGTCCGCATTAAAACGGTATATCGTCGCCGGGACGTAGAGATCGTTGAACGCCATATCCAAGTTGCCAGCCGCGGCCTGTGCTAAGAATACCGGCCCGTTGGCGAATGTGGTCACATACACATAACCGTTGAACAGGAAAGGAGATGCGGCGACGTGTCCGCCTATCCCGAGACCCGCCGGATATTGTGCCTCTTCCTTTTCTCCGACTATCTGTTTGGCCGTCCATTCACCGTCAGCCTCCGTCAGCTTGAACACGGTGAATCCGGTTCCCGTGATAAAAGCATACAGACTGCCGTCGTAGACAATGATGTCCCATATGTTGGTCCCCTGCGGGTTACTGTTCATCTTTCCCAGGTCCGCCACCAGGTCCCAGCCGGTGGAGTAGACCGCGCCCGGAGTGGCATTGTTGGTCGGGGTCATGTTCACAAGACCGGTACCGTCGGTGGAGTAGATCCTGCCGTCATAGATACCGAGATAGAGCCTGCCGTCATAAACGAAGGCCGAGCGGTAGCATTCCATAGCCAGATTTGCCAGTGTCATCGCCGGAAGACGCGCCCAATGCACCACTTCCGGTTCACTTACTCCCGGTTCGAAATCAGAAGAGAAACGGAAAACGGCGGAATATTGGTAGCCCGGCAACGGATTACGGTTGGTAAGTCCTGCGAAGGCGTAAAGGTCGCCGTTGAAGACCACCATCTTTCTGTATCCGCTGAACGCGGGATTTTCGTATACAAGTTCCCATACCGCATTTGGATCGTTAAGATTGTAGCGATAGATCTTCGCTGCCTTGTCGTCGCTCTGATGCGGTATCCCTGAAATGTCATATATCATATTGAAGTCGAAGTCGGACGTTCCCAGCTGCAGTTCCGCAGCTGAAAGTATCGCGCCTCCGAGATCGCGGTTGGTGCCCACCCAAAGGTAATCGCCGTCATCCTGCTGGAATACGGCGCCGCACCATGCGTAGCTGTTGTGTAGACCGACATCCGGATCTGTGTCGATACCGTCTATCGGTCCTGCATTCGTCAGACGCTCTGCGGCGGAAACGTTCGCCGCAGGCATCAGTACCGTGGTAAGCATTATTGCGGCCGATATCGTTGCTATCAGCCACCGTTTTGACTTATTTTTGACCTCCCCTGTCATTGTCTCACCGGGGTTGATAATAGATGGAATTAGTATATTAGCATTCTCAAAAGATAATCAGTATATCGCGTCTATTTTTCGTGTAACGAGGTCCGGCCGGAGGGTTCTCGAAAGATTGTCTGGCTATGTATCATTTACGGCGTTTCGTCCTTATGACCTCATCATACAGCGAAAGATATGCGTCCACCGACCCGGGTATCGAGAATCCCTCGGCGGTCGTTCTCGCGTTCCCGCTTACGGACCGCCCCTCGGAGAGACATCTTTTTACCGTTTCGGCGCACCCTTCCGGCGTACCGTCGTAAAGATATCCGTTCTCGCCGTCCCTGATGTAATCGACGAACGCTCTCGCGTTCGGACATATCACGGGAAGGCCGCACGCCATCGCGTTCATTATCGCCAGACACTGCGCTTCATATGTCGACGACGATATTCCGATATCTGCTGCGGCGTAATGCAAGGGTAATTCGTCATCGCTCACGAAACCGGTGAATATTATTCTCTCTTCCACTCCGAGCGACCTTGCCAGATCTTTAAGTTCCGGTCCCAGTTCCCCTCTCCCCACAAGCATCAGGACGATGTCCTCGTCCAGCGCGGCAAGCGCTTTGATCATCACCTCTATCTTCTTTTCCGGAGATAGACGGCCGACGTGTATCATCACTCTCTTATCTTTGATCCCGTATCTTTCTTTTACCGCCGTCCCGTCGATACCAGGCACGAATTTCTTTGTGTCTATGCCCGTCGGTATTATACGAATATCGGCACTAACACCGTTACCGATCAGTTCCTTCGCTATCGACGGGGTCTGCGCGACGGTCACACTGGCTCTCTTGAAGATATTCCGGAAGTACGACCACACGAGATTGAACGACAGGTCCGTGTCGAACGGCGAATACGAATCGATGAAATCCCACACCGGCGTATGGAACGTCAGAACGACCGGGATGTTCAGAAGTTTACCGAAGGTGATCCCGCGGATGGCCATGAACGCGAAACCGTGCACATTGATCACGTCGACGTTCTCCTCTTTCAGCTTGAATATCGCGTCCGACGGGAATATCGGAAGATAATAGCCGCTTGTGAACCCTTTCAGATCTTTCGCCGGGATGTAATGGACACCGTCCATCCTGTCCTCTTTCCCCGGGTCCGGGGCGATCAGCAATACCTCGTGACCGCGTTCTTTCAGCTCCTTTCTGAGGATGTCGATCGCGTCGACCACGCCGTCCTTTACCGGATAGTGAGAATCGACGAGCATCGCTACTTTCATTGTGCACCTGCAATGATGATGACGGGAACAGATTAATGTCTTCCGCCCGGGCGGCGGCAGCATATCCAAACAAAATGTAATATAATTAATATATTAATTATATTAATTCAATCCGGAATTGTGTGCCGAAATCAAAAGACACGGCCGTCATCTGCCGTACATCCTTTTCGGGATGTCGTCGCCGATCTTCCATGCCGTCTCCGCGGACATTTCGCCGTTCGACAGCATCGCGTGCACCCTCTTCGGCACGGTGTTCACGCTCATGACCGCCCCCGGTCTTTCGGGATCGTCTATGTAATCCGTTTCCAGCATGAATCTGCTGCCTTTGGACAGCGCCTCGCGCACAGACCTCTTGGACGCGGGTATCGAGGGCATGACCCCGTACGTCTCATCATCTCTCACCAGCGGCGGAGAAAAATGTTTTATCACCATCCCCGGGTCCAGGGACGCGGACCTCGCCATCTCCGACAGTTCTTTCATCAGTTCCGGGGAACCCGATTCGCAGTGTATTATCACCGGGCATCCGTTCTCGGACGCCAATTCCATCCCGTGAAGAAGGATGCGGTTGGACGATCCCATTATGTCCGCGGGAGCGTCGAAATGCGGTCTTCCGATCTCTCCGATCGCGTTCGCCTTCCCCGAAGCGACAAGACCGGCGGCGATATCCATACCGGAGATCATGATCTTTTCCGCTTTGTCCGGTCCGAATCTCTCCGTCAGCGGTAAAAGCAATACGGGATACGGACCGACGGCCACGTTTATCTTCAGTTCCGTGGAGGACCTCGCCCTCTCGGCCATTGACAGCGTTATCTGATACGATCTCAGAAAATCATCCGCTTCCGATATCACCACTTCATCGTACGGTAACGTGACCAGGGTCAGACCGGTACCTCCCGCGCTCTCAAAATCCTTAAGCGCATCGATATTGCGGCCCTTGGGACTCAGGTGGATGTGATTGTCGTATATCGGTATGTTCTCCGTCACATCACCTTAGAACACGGACAATGTAATTATAGGTTGTTTGTCACTACGCAAACGATGGATCAGAATTCCAGGTTCATGCTGAAAGCTTTCAGAAGATATTACAAGAACAACGCCCCCGTGATGCCGGAACGCTTCGGAAGACGGGAGTTCGGGTTCATGTTCTTCGACCGGGACTTCGTCCAGAGACATCTGAGCTTCACCAGAACGGACGATATCAGAAAATTTCTGATAGGGCAGGTTCCTTCCCATTGTTATTATTCCACCGCTTATTACCGCGAGCCCGCGGCGCCGACGATGGAAGAGAAGAAATGGCTGGGCGCCGATCTGATATTCGACCTTGACGCCGATCACCTTGCGGGCGCGGAAAAGATGTCATACTCCGAGATGCTGGAGCAGATCAAAAAAGAAATGATGAACCTTGTGGATTCGTTCATATGCGGAGATCTCGGATTCGATGAGAAAGAGGTGAGTATAGTATTCTCCGGCGGAAGGGGATATCACGCTCACGTGTCGTCACCGAAAGTTCTGACGCTGGGCTCCCCGGAACGGAGGGAGATAGTCGATTACGTCACATCGAAAGGACTGGACGCCGACTGGGCGTTCCCCGAGAAGGTGACGGTCACGTCGGTGGCCAACGTGGGCGGTAAGAAACATGCGAACACGGTGACCGACCGTCTGATACCGGGCGCGGACTCCGGGGGATGGAGAAGAAGGATGAGGAACGGACTGTCGTCGGTGACCGACGACATCGTTACGATGAACGTCAAAGAACTGAAGAAAAAATATCCGAGCATCTCGAAGACGCTGGATAAGACGCTCATCAACGTACAGAATGATGTCACGTCATCCAAAAATTCACTTTTCCAAAGGAACACCATGGCCGTGCTCACGAAAAAGAGCCAGGAGATACTTCTCAGGATAATGACCGATGACGTGGTCCCGTTAATGGCGGGGGAGGTGGACGAACCTGTGACCGCCGACGTGAAAAGACTGATACGTCTTCCCGGTTCGGTGCACGGGAAGAGCGGATTGCGCGTCACGCCGCTCTCCCGTGAAGCGCTGACGGGATTCGATCCGCTGAGGGATGCCGTGCCGAAAGAATATTCCTCCGATCCCGTGAAGATAACGATGAGACGGGACTCCGAGATAACGATACTAGGAGAACGTCTGCGGCTGAAAGGAGAAACGGAGGTTCCCGAATACGCCGCCGTTTTCCTCGTTGGAAGGAAAATGGCCGATATCGGACACGGCCCGCAGGCCAACGACCTTTGAGCGCGGGTCTGTTCTCGGTCTGTTGTTATTCGTCAAGCATCAGCTTCTTTTTCTTCTTCAATTGTTCGATCTGTTCCCGCGCTGTCTGATCCGTACTCTTTTCGGGAGCGGGCTGATCTTCCGGTAACGTTCCGCCTGCCCGTGCGATCGCCCCCTCTCACCTCTTGGCCGACGATGTTATGCGCATGGGTCGCACCGTCCTTGGTCGATATCTTCTCTTTTATCCGGCGTTCTGAAATTGAGCGTATTCCTTTTCTGTTATAACTCCGGCCCTATGCGCTGTTTCCGCGAGCATCTGGTTCCATTGTTTTATGTCGCCGCGTATCACAAGCCGCTTGTTATCCTCATCCAGCTGTTCGAAATAGTCCTGCGTTTCCTGTCTGTGTGTCTGTATCGCGAAGTATGTTTGCCCCAACGCGATCGCTTCCTTTCGCGGGTCGCCGTTCTGAACTACAAGATAACAAGCATAGCGGGAAAGTTTGTAATCAGGTATTGTCCTCGACTTTGCTTTGGACGACATGGCGACCGTTTTGTTGACCTCAACAAATTGGTCATTGATGTCGAATCCGCTGTTCTTGCAGGCTATTATGGCCCTGTCGATCACTTTTGAAAAATTACGCCATTCTGTGTATTCGAGAACGGGAGCGAGTTCCCTCGCAAACCAATATTCGATATCGTTCTTATCACGGTGTTTGATGTCCTCAAACCCCTTGTATTCCTTTGCTTGTAGATCGCTCATGTCCCATCTCCGTTACGCGGAACTCCTTGCACGGATATAAACAACCCTTTTCTCTGGGTCATGTTCAGCGGCCGGACCTGATGCAGCAGCAGGTCCTCTTTTCGACGACCCGCATACCTTTCTCTTTCGCCCACTGTATCGTCTGACGCGACGGGTTCGCGATGTGTCTCACACCGGCCTCGATGCACCTTATCTCCAGAGTGCGGTGAGAGCGGGGGCGCATGCAGCCCAGCGTCACATTGAGACCCGTATCGATCATCATGACCGCCGCATCGGTCACGGCGTCCTCCGATATCAGCGTATCCTCGGTGATAGTTCCTTTCGTCGGCACAAGTGCCAGCAGAACGACATCCCTCAGCCCTTTGTTCCTTACAAGTCCGACGGACAGCCGAAGGTCCTCCGTCCCGAACCCCGCGGTAAGATGCGCCACCGGTGTCCCGCCTGCATCCGTGATATTATCCAGCATATCGGAATAGGCGGACGCCGGAACGTTAAGATGCAGAACGTTCCTTATTATCGCCGGGTCCTGATGAACATCGACGGAGAACGCTTTCACACCAGCATTGACCAATGCGGCCGCATCTTCTTTTCCGATGAGGCCGGTGTGTATGTTCACCTTCAGCCCTTTTTCGGATGCGTATCGTATCGCGTCCGTCATCCTCATCACGGGAACGGAACCGTCGGCGTCGCACCCTCCGCTTATCAGCAGGCCATCCCCTCCCGATGATATTATGCGGTCGATGACGCGCATCATATCCTGAGGTGTCTCCGCAGCGATCATACCGTTAAGGTGCGAGCCTCCGCAGTGCTCGCACATAAGGTCGCATTTCGTTCCCGTTACCGAGACGGAAGGAAAGGACCTTCCGGGTGAATATACCGTCAATACGCTGTTATCGGGGTTCATTTACGTACGTATCGACCAAAAGCTTTATTCAATAGATATAATTCTTCGTCTCGGTAGTTGCAATGAAGGGTTTCCGAGCAAAGGGTTCCTTTAAGGACACAAGAAGCAGACAAGATTTCACAGTTGAAGTGGCCGCGGAGAACGAAGATGCGGCGAAAGAGAAGGTCCTGTCCAACCTGGGCAGCAGGCACAAGCTCAAAAGATGGGAGATATCCATCGACGAACTTACGGAGCTTGCGCCGGCGGACATAACGGACCGCCTCGTACAGCACGAGGTCGGTGAGAACTGATGAATGACAACGAGCTCCGTCAGGCGCTCAACGCCCTGGACGTCTACAAGACGCAGCTGGACGCGCTCGCCAATCAGGCGCAGATATTCCAGATGTCGCTGGAAGAAGCCATAAGGTCCAGAGAGACGATGAAAGCGTTCCTTAACGCGAAGGAAGGGGACGACATACTTGTACCGGTAGGGGGGGCGTCATACGTCTCCGCGAAAGCGACCGGCGATAATAAGGCGATCGTAGGCATCGGAAGCAGGATCTCTGTGGAGAAGGACCTTCCCGCCGCGGTGGAGTTCATGGAACAGAGCGTGAAAGAGATAACCGACGCTCTGAAGAGAACAGGAGAGGCCATCAACGAGACGGAGGCGGCCGCCAGGAACCTGTCCTTGACGGTGCAGCAGGAATACGAAAGAAGACAGCAGTGAGCTGATATGTTCGATTCCCTGAAGAACAAATTCAAGAATCTTTTCAAAAAGGACCAGCCGGAAGCGGAAGAGGTCACGCTCCCAGCGGACGACCGTCCTAAGGACATTGCTGTTAAAGAGAGAGGACCGAAAGAAAAGGCGCGCGTGTTCGATGATGATGATGACGATTTTGAATTCGGCGACGATCTGATCAGCGATGACGATCTTTTCGAAGATGACGGACCTGAGGACGACGACGTTCCCGAAAGACCGGTAAAAGACAAGACGGTCAAGGAACCCGCCCGTAAGGAACCTGCGGTGCGCAAGGAACCTTCCGTGAAAAAAGAACCCGCGCCGGCACCGGCACCCGCGGACGAGGGCGGACCTTCCAAAAAGGAAAGGATAAAACTCGCCAAGCAGGCCGCCAAAGAAAAAAAGGCGGCGGCGAAACAGGAAAAGATCGAAGCAAAACAGGAAAGGGTAGCGGCGAAAGAGGCCGTTAAGTATGCCGATAAGAAACAGGACGACGGGGAACTCGTCGGCGATTCCGGGAAAAAGATAAAAGAAGGTAACCTCGGCAGTCTCCTCTGGGAGCTGGAGGTAGCGCTGATGGAAGCGGATGTTGCCCTTCCCGTCGTCGAAGAGATAGTCAGCGGGGTGAAGGAGGACCTTACCGGGAAACGTTACGCGCGCGGCCACACGCTGGACGAAGTGGTCGAGACCTCCTTGAAGAACTCCATATCGAACATCTTAAAACTGAACGAGTTCGATTTCGACGCCTGGTTCCTTACGAAGGACAGACCGGTGGTCGTGATGTTCGTCGGGATAAACGGGACCGGTAAGACGACGGCGATCGCGAAGATCGCGAACCGTCTCATGAAAGAAGGAAGGACGGTGGTGCTCGCCGCCTCGGACACCTTCAGGGCGGGCGCCATAGAACAGCTGACGATACATTCGGAAAGACTGGGATGCAAGATCGTCAAGCACTCGGCCGACGCGGACCCGGCGGCGGTCGCGTTCGACGCTATCGAGCATGCGAAAGCGAAACGCAGGGACGCCGTTCTCGTGGATACCGCGGGAAGGATGCAGACCAACAGCAATCTCATGGACGAGATGAAGAAGATCAAGAAGGTGGCGAGACCCGATCTCGTGATGTTCGTCGGTGATTCGCTTGCCGGGAACGACGCGGTGGAGCAGGCGAGGGCGTTCGACGCCGCCATAGGCGTGGATGCCATCATGTTGACGAAGATCGACGCGGACTCCAAAGGCGGTGCCGCGCTCTCGATAGCGCACACCATCGGAAAACCCATAGCGTTCGTATCGAACGGCCAGGAATACGATCAGATAATAAAGTTCAGTTCCAAGTGGATGATGGACCGTCTGTTCGAAGATTGATGCATATTTCCGGTTGTCAGACGCAGAGCTTGTGGAACAGCGTGGCAAAGACCTTCGCATCGGATCTTAGATTATCAAGATCACAGTATTCGTTCGGCTGGTGCAGCGAACCTCCTCCGGTCTGCCACACGTATGCGTTGTAACCGGCCAATCTGAAGAAATTGGCGCACGTCCCTCCCCCCACACCGACCGTTTCGGGTTCTTTGCCGACGATCGACGATATCGAATCGCGAAGCGCTTTGAACTCGTCGCATCCGGTGTCCGAAGTTTTTCCGGACCTCGTTCTCTGTTCCACCGTCACCGTTATCTTAGCACCAGTCCTCTTTTCCCATCTCTCGCCCAGTTCCTTCGCGTAAACAATAAGGTCGTCGGGATCGTACATCGGCAGCAGACGGATGTCCAGCCAGAACTCATGATACCCGGGTATCGTGTTTATGTTGCCTACCGTTGCTATCGCCTTCGTGGGCTCGAATGTGGACACCGTCGGCCTGAATATCGGGTCCTCGCCCGGATATCTCTCTTCCAGTCTGTCCAGTATATCGGAGAGCATGTTCGTGCTCACCCGGTAGGCGTTCAATCCCTTCTGCGGCGTCGAACCGTGCGTTTGCTTTCCCTCCACCGAGAACTTAAGCCAGATCAGATGCTTCTCCGCCACTTCGACCATCGTGCCCCCGGGAACTCCCCAGTCCGGAACGACAAAAACATCGTCGGGACCGAAAAGACCCGCGTTTATGAGATACTCGATGCCCATCGTGCTAGTCGTTTCTTCGTCGGCCACTATCGCCAACCCTATGGAACGTTTCGTTAATTGTCCGAGTTCGAAGAACTTTGACGCGTATATGGACGAGATGATCGCCTGGCCGTTGTCCTCGGTACCGAGTCCGTATATCTTTCCGTCCTTCACCACCGGTTCATACGGCGGGGTCCTCCATTCTTCCAGGTCGCCGGGCAGAACGGTATCGAGATGCGATACGATCCATACGGTTCCTTTTCCTTTTCCGTTCTTCTTTGCCAGTATGTTCGGTCTCATGACCGTGCCGTCAAGAGCGTCCTTGACGTCGAAGCGTTCGACGCTGTCGAAATCTTTCAAGAATCCGAGGACCTTGTCCGCCCTCTGTCCCTCGCCTTTGCCGCCGTTCAGCGGACCGATCGCGGGTATGCGGATCATGGCGCTCATATCCGCTATCATGTCATCCGTCGATCCGTCTATCTTTTTAAGAATGCTGTCCAGGCGCATGCCACTGTGACACCTCATAAGATTAAAATGTTTGCTGACAAAAAACAAAATCGGTAAGAAAAAAGGGTCTAAAAGGTTTGGTCGGACAGAGAGACCCTCCGTCCTGTGTTCTCGGACTTACGGCTTCCTGAACAGCGCTGATACTCCCGCAAAGCTTGCCATGACCGCTCCGATCGCGCCTGCGAAGACCTTAATGTCGAACTTGATAGCTCGGCCATTGTCCTCGCCCTGGTCGTCATCGTTGCCGCTACATCTTGGGGGTACTGTCACGTCTGTATCATCGCCGGGCTCGGTCGGGTCTGTTTCATCTGTCCCGCCGCCGAGCGGGCCGTCGATCATCGAACGGGGGGCCGGCTGCGGGTCGCGGTAGTCGACCAGTCTGAAGTCGTCCTTGTTGTTCTCCGTATCAACATTGCGGTCTATGCGCTCAAAGCCCTTCTGCTTGGACTGCTCGCTGTAATAATCGCCTGCATAACCGTCGATCAGATCGGTGGTGCCGGCGTCGTTTCCGGCGCAACCGAACATGTCCACGTAACCGACCATCTTCGTTCCGTTGCCGTCAATGTCGAAGGGATCCACGATCGACGCATCGATGGAATCGATGCCGTACGTGATCACATATTTCGAGCCTTTCGTCACAAATCCGGGAGCGTTCTCCCATGTCTGGTCGAAGGTCGTGAGCACGAGTGTGGTGCCGTCCGCCGTCTCGCCGCAGTTGATCAGATAGGATGTCTTCGCCTGAAGTACTATCGGATCAAGCGCAAGACCTGCCCAGCCGTCCCTGTTCTCCGCATACTGTGTGCAGTACCCCTGATAGAACACATAGTATCCGTCGAGACACACATCGAAGTCGTTCGGGTTGTATATCTCTATGAAACTGTGTGAGACGGGGACACCGGTCGCCAGAGCTCCTTTCTCATTGATGTTGCCCGCGTATATCGACGCTATGAGCAGCTTTGCCGGTTCGTCCGCCGGTTCCGGGGGAACGGGCTGCGCATGTCTCAGCGTGAACGTGTCTATCGGGTTCTCGAGATCTATGCCCGCTTCCGTCGAGTAGTACGTCGTGAACACGAGTGCGCCGTCGACCACATCCACCTTGGTGACGGTGGGGGTGTTCGTCTGGTCGTATGCGGCCACGAAGTCATATGCGGTGTTCTGTACCGCATAATACTTACTGCCGGATGCCGAGTTCGCCTCTATGTAAACGACCTGTCCGGGCAGTTTCGCATATTCCGCGTAGAGGTTGTCGCCGACGGCGATGTAGCCTTCGGTTATCGGCACCATTCCTCTTCCGGTGCCGGATCCCATCAGGACATCGGACATTACGAACGACCTTGTGTAAACGTGGTCGTGTCCGTTGAGGACCGCATCGATATCAAGTTCCGCAAGCACCGGTGACCATGACGCCCTGCGCGAGTATATGTCCGAGTCCGCCGTGTGCGACGCATTGGAATACAGACCGTGGTGGAACACCACTATCTTCCATTCCGGTGCTTCGCCGAAGATCTCTTCGAACTGCGCTATCGCGTTCACCATGAATGTCCTGTGGTTGGCGATGTTGGTGTCGTTGGAGTTCAGATGCATGAACATGACGCTGCCGTAAGAATACCAGTAGTCGCCGTTGTAGGCGTTGCTGCCGACATAGTTGGGCATGTTGAAGTGCTGTCCGTAGTTATCACCGTTGTCGTGGTTACCGAGGGTCGGTGCCATTGCCAGGCTCTTCAGTTCCTCGGGGGTGAGGAAACCGCTGTACTGAGGTTCCGTACCGGCCGTCTCCACCTGGTCCCCGCCGGAGACTATGAACGCGAGTTCCGGGAATTCCGTTAGGATGTTCGTCATCGTTGTCTGCCATCCCTGTGTGTCCCTTGCGACATTGCCGGATGAACCGATCTGCACATCTCCCACCAGAACAAAACTGAACACGTCCGAAGGCTGCACCTTGAAGGTGTATACATCGGATAATGCGCTTCCCGTCCTGATCTGGTAGAAGTACGTTCCCGCTTCCAGGTCCGTTACCGTCACTTTGTTGCTCAGGTATCCGGACACCGCGGTCGACGACGTCGCTGAGGTGTATGCCGTTGCGTTCGCCTCGTCGCCGGACGCCCATACCGTGAGCGTCGTTGCCACGGGGCTGTCGCTGTACCAGGTGAAGTTCCTCTGCGTCTCATCGGAACCGGGCTGCATGGTCAGGCTGTTCATGTTGTAGGCCGGTTCCGATCCGATGACTCTGAACGAGACGCCGAAGTATCCGGATATCCCGTTCTCACCGGTAACGGTCACGGTCGCCGTGTACGTTCCCGGAGCGAGACTGTTCTTCGGTGCGACGGTGAACGATGTCTCGGCGCCTATCTGCAGAGCGAAGGACATTCCGGAAAGTTCGAACGCAGATGCGTTCGGACCGCCGAGCGTTACCGTCAGCGGGCCGGTGGATGCGGTACCCGTGTTCTCCACATTCACGGTCATCGGTCCAACGTCCGAATATCCGACATAGGCGTCGGGGAACTCCTGCGTTCCGATCCTGTCCATCGAAATATCATATATCGGATCTGCCGATGTGAAACAGATGTAGAACGTCTCGAATATGCCGTTGTCCCCTTCTACCGTCAGTATTGCGACGTACGTTCCCGCCGAAAGGTCCGGCCTAAGCATAACGATCATCTTCTCTTTGCCGCCGACAGCGATGCTGTCTATGACCGACGCTGATAATATCATGTCGGATGCGTTCGGACCGCTGAGCGTTGCCGTCAGCGTATCGGTGGGCTGGTTTCCTTTGTTGGTTATCGTTATCACAACGGAGTTCTGTCCTCCCAACGATATATCGAATACCGCCGCCTCGACTGTAAATGATATGTTGAAGGATTCGGACCTTCCGCTCTCATCGGTAACTGTCACGGTCGCCGTGTACGTTCCCGCAGCGAGTCCTGCCGTCGGAACGACCGCGAATGTTGCGCTGCCGCCCATCGGTATGTCTCCGATCGTTGCGGGTATCGCTTCGAATGCCTCCGCGCCGTCGCCGGTGATCTTTACTGTCAGCGTACCGGTGCCTGTGTTGCCTTTGTTCTCTACATTCACCAGGACCTGTTCCGCAGACGCATAACCTTCCGCTTCCGATCTGAACACATATGTTCCGGTCTCGCTTAACGATATGCCGTATATCGCTTCGACGATTATGATTATGTCGACCGTCTTGCTGATGTTGTCGCCGCTTATCACGGCCGATGCCGTGTATGTTCCTGCGTGGAGACCGTTCTTTACTATGACCGCGACGATCGCCATTCCGCCTGCATCGATGTTGTTTATCAGTTCCGTCGAAAGTATCATCACGGACGCATCCTGACCGGTCAGGGAAACGGTCAGCGGACCTGTCGGCTGGTCGCCTGTGTTGGTGATCGTGAAGACCGCTGCGTTCGGTGCGCCGACCGATATCTCGTTCGTACCGATCTCTCCGTTACCGCCGGTCTCGGCGGCCTCGGCCGAGAATGTCAGATCGGTAAAATTCATGTATATGTCCGAGCTAGCGGCGCGGTCCTGATGAAGTTCCACCGCAATTGTGTTGTATTCCTGCAGAAGGCCCGCGGGTATGGCGAGCGTTCCGCTCCCTCTTTCCATATCACCTACGGTGCTGGCGGCGCCGTACTGCACATTCTGCGTGTACCCGCCGGCCGGTGTGTTGTGCCTTCCGATCTCCGTGCCGTTGAGGTATATGATCACCGCATCGTCGAAGAATATCTCATAAGAAACTGATAATATTCTCGGGATGTCCTCGGCGGCGAGGGCGAAATTGTATCTGAAGAAGTATGTTTCTATGCGGTCGCTCGTGCCGGCGATGTTGCCGTTAAGTATCGTACCGAGCGTTCCCCAAACATCGGGGGCCGTTCCGTTCTTGTATCCGAACGGACCTGCACCGATGTTCCATGCGCTGTCGTCCACACCTATATCGACGGTGTATCCGAGCACTGCGTTAAGTTCTTGGTCTGTGTATGTGTTAGGTAACGACCAGGCGTGACGGTATTCGTTCACTTCCGATACATGACCGGAAGTCTGCCCCAGAATATAGAGCGGTGTGGTCTCGAACGGGTCGCTGTTGTCATCAATATATCTCCATTCGGAAGAGGGATCGATCGTTCTCAGTTCCTTCGTTCCGGCGGATCCGGTTGCGTATGTCCCCGATAACTCGTCGGCGATCGCGGAGGCCATCCCGCTGAATGCGGGAAGCATAAGCGCGACGACGAGCAGCACGGAGATCGCGCCGCTGATCTTTCTGTTCATTTTTTTCACCTCTGTTGTTAAAATAATAGGTTTGGACCGTGTTTTATGGAATGGGGTTTGGTCTAACACACCTCAATGTCAGAAGAGGTAATGCTATATTTTTCATTATATCTATATAGTATTTGAAATTAATCTATATAAAAATTATTTAATAAATAGAATGTGTATTTAATGCCCTATATGAGAACAATAACCGAAAGTAAAGAACAAAGGGCCCGGCGGCCCTATGAAAAACGGAAAGAAAAGAAAAAGTGCTGCAATCAGTAACGGCGCAGTATCATCGACACCGCGTTTCCTCCGCCCAAACACAAGGTCCCGAGGCTCACGTCCTTCCCGCGGTCGATCATCGCGTTGATAAGTGTCGTCATCACGCGCGCGCCCGAACAGCCTATCGGATGACCCAGTGCGGTCGCTCCTCCGTTAACATTGAATATCTCTTTCGGGACGTTCAGCGCCCTCATGACCGCCACGGACGCCGCCGCGAACGCTTCGTTGTGCTCGAAAAGATCTATGTCGTCGATCGTCATTCCCGCCTTTTTCAACAATTGCTGCGTCGTCGGTATCGGCGCTTCCATGATATGTTCCGGTATCACGCCTCCTTCCCCGTACGCCTCGATCGACGCCAGAGGTCTGAGACCGTGCTCCTTTGCGAATTTCCCGGACGCTATGACCAATGCGGACGCTCCGTCACTGAGCTGCGATGAGTTCCCGGCCGTCACTATACCGTCGCTTTTGAAGACCGGTCTGAGTTTCGAAAGCGCTTCCATCGTTGTGTCCTCTCTCACGCCTTCGTCGGTGTCCATCACGATGTCGCCCTTTCTCTGCTTTATCGTAACGGGAACGATCTCCTTGGCGAATTTTCCGTTCTTTATCGCCGCGGCCGCCTTCATGTGGCTTTCGTACGAGAGCTCGTCCGCATCCGCTCTCGTCACATTATGCCTTTCCGCCGTTATCTCTCCGGTGAATCCCATGTGCATATCGTTGAATATATCCCAAAGGCCGTCGTACACCATCGCGTCTTTTACGGTCTGGTCGTTCATCTTGTAACCCCATCTCGCGCCCGGCATCAGATACGGGGCGGAACTCATGCTTTCCATGCCGCCGGCGACGATGACGTCATATTGCTTCGCCTTTATCGCGTCGGCCGCGAACATCGCCGCCTTCATACCGGAACCGCATACGGCGTTTATCGTCGTGGAACCGATCTCGACGGGAAGGCCGCCGTGAACGGCCGCCTGTCTCGCGGGATTCTGACCCAGCCCGGCGGATATCACGTTACCCATTATGCATTCTTCCACATCTTTCGCATCGATCCCCGCTCTTTTCACGGATTCGCGGACGGCGATCGCGCCCAGTTCCGTTGCTTTGATGTCAGCCAACGCCTTTCCGTATTTGCCGATCGGGGTCCTTACGGCACTGAGGATCACAATTTCATCCATGATGAACACCGGGTGTGCTTATTTTTTGACCGTATATATTGTTGTCTGCTGTCATATACGGCAATTGACGAACTCGACCTTCTGTTCTTCGTTCATCCTTTTCAGCGGCTTCGATAAATGCCTGCGGGCGGAGGCCGGAGGCTCGTACCATCCGGGTACCGCCCAGCGTATCTCCTTTTCCGTCACGCACTCTTTGGAACGGGTGCGGCACCCCTTACACCTGTATCCCTGTCCTTTGCCGACCGAGTGCATACGCTTACCGCATTTCGCGCATATCGGGTTGGATGTCTTCGTATATCTCTCGGCAAGCGAAAGGACGTTCACCTTTTCCGCATTCAGCGTCCTCGGTTCGTCGCGGAGCTCGCCGATCACCGATATACTGTCCCCCGGGATCAGGTTGTCGAACAGCATCCTGAACTCCTTGGACGGTTCGTATGCCGCCACCGTTACGATACCGTATCTCGTCTCGATGTCCGTCAGCGTATGGCCGCCGCGTATGTGTTCCGAGGAAGAACGAACTGTCCCGGCGATCTCATAGGAACGGTTGGCGATCAGTTCCCCGGCATCTCTGATTATGTGGTCGTCGGTCCCCTGGTTCGTCAGGAACGTGACCCATCTGTCCATCGGTTCCGTTCTGAGATACATTGATGCGCCGATGGTCTCCTCTTCGTCGTCCCCTCTCAGACCGAACAGGACGGGGCAGGGGGTCGAGGGCACCATTGTGACCTTTTTCTCTCTTTCGTCCCAGCTGTTGAACGTTCCCGGGAACATCAGGTCCATCTCCCTTATCGACGCCGGGTCCACGGACCGCGGGGTGCCCCACCTTTCCTTTTCGCGGTATGCAAGAACCTCATACGTACTGTCGCCGGGCTCCCACGCCATCCCGCAGGCCGCTCCGATGATGCCGCGGCCGCATCCGATCTCGAACGTTCTCGCACCGATGCGGTCAAGTTCTTCTTTCACATGCTCCTTTTCGATGATCCTGCTCACGCCTTCGCGGTAAAGCGACGCCGGCGGTCTTACGCGGGACACCACCAGACCGGGATCGGAGTCGTCCGACCTGTTCCGTTCGATGACCGGTACTATGCGTTCGATCAGTTCGTCCTCGTCCGGTTCATATCCCGCCGCATCCTCGTAACAGAACGTCTCCTTTCCGCCGATTACGCCGATACGCTTCTTTTTGCCGGTCCCCCTGCCTGCTCTGAGCACCAGCGAACCGTTCCCGCGCGTCTTCCACGGCACTGCCGGGTTGAGACGGACGAGACGCGGATTTCCGATCACGTCCATGTCCGAAAGGGTGCGCATGATCTCCGTTAAAAGATATGTGGTGCAGTTCCCGGTACGGGAGTCGGTGTCGTCCACGGCAATGTACACGGCCACACCAAGTTATCGGGAATATAAATCAAATCGCCTCACCATTCATCATTTTCAATGATGCGGTCGACGAAGAACATATTGCCGTCATCGGAAAAACTTCCTATCAGACGGCAGAGCGCCGGAAGGGCCGGCATTTCGCGCGCATAAAAACATCTGAACTCGTTCCCGCTGAGATCCGTGACCCTGAACACCGTTCCGTTGGACGATAACGACATTTCCGTTATAACACCGGTTATCTCCTCTTTTCCGTTACCGTTCACCTCGTCGGTATTGAAAGAACCTACCGCACAGACGAATATTATGATCAGGATCGCCGACAGCGAGAACAGGACATACCTGTCGTTGAGAATACCGCTCATAAGGAACGGAGGTTTCAAAATGTATAATAAGTGATAATATTACATGTAATATAACAACGCCCCCACCCCTTTGTTTCCGGTGGAAATATTCGTTAATACGGAACGGTCTAACCTAGCTGACCTATCAGTACTATCAGACCGGCCACGGCCGCGATCGCCAGTACGCAGATGCCGATAACGATCCAACCGTTGATTTTTTTCATGTTGATCACCTGTTAGTTCTTCATGGATATAGAGTACACATATTAAACGAGAACTGTCCTCTGAAAACTCATACAGGAACTGATTAATACTCGGTCCGCATTCCACAAGAAGCCGTGATGAATAGCAATATTTCCGGTGAAGGTATCAAAGATGAGCGAGTCGGTATTCACAAAACATATAGAGAGAAGGAACAGGATCGTAAAAAATAAAAGCATTCTTCAGACGTCGTATCTTCCGGAGATACTTCCTCACAGAAAGGAAGAGATAGATTCGGTCGCGGCCGTGATCGCGTCGGTGTTCGAAGGCGATAAACCTTCGAATATCCTGATATTCGGACAGACGGGAACGGGAAAGACCGCGGTTATGAACTTTATCGGTAACGAACTGAAAAAGGTGGACCCGAAGGGAGAGACCGCCGTTTATATCTACATCAACTGCGAGGTCGTCGATACGCAGTACGGGATACTTCACAGCATCGGAAATCAGACGATAAAGGATTTTGACAAAAGGATACCTTTCACGGGATGGGGGATGGATAAGATATATTCGGAAACAAAGAATTACGTGGACGAACAGAACAAGGTGTTCATTGTCGTTCTCGACGAGATAGACCGTCTCGTGAACAAGAGCGGTGACGATATATTATATCATCTTCTGAAAATGAACGAGGATCTGAAGAATTCGAAACTGTCGCTGGTAGGGATATCGAACAGGGTGAACTTCATGGAGTTCCTTGATCCGAGGGTCAGGAGCAGACTGAGCGAGGAGAAGATGACGTTCGATCCGTACGACGCGAAACAGCTGGAGGACATATTAAGGAGCAGAGCGGAGCTCGCTTTTGACGAAGGGGTGCTGGAAAGCGGTGTGATCCCCTTATGCGCCGCGAAATCCGCAAAAGAGATGGGGGACGCAAGAATGGCATTGAATCTTCTGAGGACGGCGGCGGAGATAGCGGAAAGGAATGGCGATAACGTAGTCACGGAAGCTCACGTCCTTTACGCTAAGAACAAGATCGAATTGGATATCGTCAGCGAGACCGTCAAAGCGCTGCCGCAGCAGTCGAAGACCGTTCTTATGAGCATCATATTCAATACGAGACAGGACAATAAGACAATGATCACCGGCGACGTCTATTCGACGTATAAGGATCTCTGCAACATTCTGAGAATGACGGTACTCACTCAGAGAAGGGTCACCGATCTGATATCCGAATTGGATATGCTGGGAATAATCCATGCCCGCGTGAGATCGTTCGGAAGGGCCGGACGCACAAGAGAGATAGAGCTCAGTATTCCCGGAGAGATATGCAAGATGCTCGAAGAGGACGAGAACATGGCGGACCTGAAATCATACAGACATCCGAATCAGACGAAGCTCATGTGACGCATACCGTGTATACTTTTTCCATCGGAAATAAAGGGGTGGGGGCGTCCCCTCATTCCTTCTTTTTATGTCTCTCGTAGAGCAGACCGGCAACCACCATCGCCGCCATTATCAGAACGATCGTCCCTATGAGCAGCGGCAGACTGTTCGACGGTATATGATCGGTGTTCGTACCGTTGATATACAGTTTTATACAACCGAGCCAGGGAAGCTCGTGCGCGGCGACGGCTATTATCATTTTATCGGTGACAAGAGTGTTCAGCATGATACTGTCCACGCTCTGATCGGCCGCGCCGTTGGCGTCACCCTTCGTTATATAACCGCTGTTGCCGGCGCCGATTGATTTAAGGGTGTTCAGGGAGACCTCGAATCCGAGGTCTGTGAAATGTATCCTCCCGCTCAGCGCGCCGGTGTCCGGCCGGTCCCCCGGACTGCCGATGTACCATTTCGTATAATCCTGAAGGGACGGGGCGCTCCACGTGCCGTTCCCGTTGTCCGTTAATTCAAGTATGACGCGATGTATCACCGGCGTGCCGCTCTCTCTCTTATAAATGACGACATCGCCGTAACCGCCGAATTTCTTGTATCCCGTTACGTAACCTTCCGTATATGTGGTTATGTTCACTTTCGACGGATCCCTCACAAGCACCATATCGCCTGTGTCGATGATACCGATCGCCGATCTGTCGGAATGCCGCATGCTTCCCGATTCCACGGTATAGAACGTAGGCGACGTTCCCGAATATAACGAAACGGAAACGTATGCGCCCGCCAATACCGCCAGGCACACGACGGCGATGATGATGGTGTTCCTGATGTTCTTTTCCACACTACCTTATTCCCCCATCCGTTAAAAAGGGCACGGAAGAAGCAAATACCATTTCAATGTTAACGTGACGATGAACAGACCAGATAATGACACATATTTCATGGACATGGCCCGCCTGATATCGAGCAGGTCCACCTGCATCAGGCGGCAGGTCGGCGCCGTTATCGTTAAAGAGAAACGCGTTCTCACAACGGGGTACAACGGATCGCCCAAGGGAACGAGGCACTGCGAGGAGCTGGGATGCATAAGAGAGCAGCAGAACATCCCCTCGGGGACACGTCACGAACTGTGCAGAGGCGTCCACGCGGAACAGAACGCGGTGATACAGGCCGCATATTTCGGGATAAGCATAGACGGCGCCACCATCTACACGACGACCTATCCGTGCTCCATGTGCGCCAAGATACTAATAAATGCAGGTATAAAAGAAATAGTATATTCCGATTTATATACTGACGAATTATCACAGAAATTATTCGACGAAACGAACGTTAAGGTCAGGAAGTACGAACCCAAAAATGTCAGCTAAACGGGCGTTAATATTTTAAAAAGGGTACAATCACGCTTAAGTAGGAACAGCGCTATCGGGGTTGCGGAATAGGGTCGGGGAGTGTAACTTGAGCCGAACTGACATACTGACAGAGATAAAAAAAGCCGAGGCGGACGCAGCGGCCGCGGTCGAAAAGGCCGAGGCCGATAAGAGAACGGCGATCGCCAACGCACGCAGGGATTCGGTAAATAAAATACAGGCCGCGGAGGCGAACATCCGGGGATCGTCCGAGAAGGCGATATCGAAGGAAAAGGAAAAGCTGTCCGTGAAGCGCGGGGAACTGCTTAGTGTTGGCACTGCGGAGGCGGAAGAACTGGAAGGAGCGGCCGCGGGCAGGATGTCCGAGGTCAAAGATTTTCTAAATAAAGAATTCGAGAGGACCCTCAATGTTGCTTCCTGAGCCGATGAGTAGGATTGTGATCGTGGGCAGCAAAGCACGCCTGGACGACG